>RXKI01000002.1:11974-16114 GCA_003962895.1 Neisseriaceae bacterium | reverse complement strand
ACAGTACTAGTTTGAAGGTGTAAATGATACACCGCTCACCCAACCAGTATCCATACCTTCTTTGGTGTTCACATCACGAGAATATTTAAAAGTAATTAAATAACTCTCATTATTTGCTAGCGTATAGCTATAGCTTGACCAAGCCAACGGATCAGTTACACCACTAATACCACTTTCTCTTGTATTATTCACTCTAAAATATAAAAAATCATAATTTTCTTTAGAAGAAACAGCCCAATTAAAGGTCAAAGTACCAGGGCCATAAATCACCATATCCATTGTAGTATTTTGGCCATTTCTAGGTGACATAGCTTGCCAAGCTTGCAAATCTCCAGTTGGAACAATTGATGACTCTATATACCATGATCTATCAGGATTTCTTCTGCCAGTATCAACTGGTATTACTAATACATTATAGCTTTCTGTTATCCCACCATTTGTAACAGTATATGTCACATACTGGTTAGGCTCAAAGTCATTTGTAGTAACACCACTTGTTTGAACAATACCATTTATTTTCACTGTACCAACAGCAGTAAATGTTGCAGCAACCATATTTGCATATTGACTCATTGATTCTGTTGGAACCAATACTGTAATATTAGACTCATTAATCGTACCATTGTATCCTAGTATAGAAAACGAATTAAAGCTTGGTGGCTGTGCGGCGGCTACCGTAATAGTATTTGAATTAGCAATCGTATAACCTGTAGCAGCTGAACTAATTGTCGCTGTACCTGCAGATATACCTGATTCTGTAACTGTACAAGTTGGACTTGCTGTAGTTACTCGACAACTTGGTGATGCTGAATCTAATACGCTCTCAACCGAAGAAGTTGCAACAACTGTTACTGGTGTAGTCACATATTGGCTATTTGCTAATGTGTAAGTTACTACAATAGATTCACCAACATTCATTGACTCAGCTGAATAAGTAGCTGTAATTGTACCAGGTACTGGTGTTGGTGCTGGTTGATTATTTACCGTAATAGTATTCGAATCAGCAATCGTATAGCCTGTAGCAGCTGAGCTAATTACTGCTGTACCAGCAGATATACCTGACTCTGTAATCGTACACGTAGGGTTAGCCAATGTTAATGAACATTGATTATTACCATTATATGCACTAAGTATGCTTTCAGCTGATGAAGTAGCTGTAACTACAACTGGTGCAGTCAGACCTGATGCGTCTTCCAAAGTATAAGTCGCTGTAATCGTGCTACCAACAGCAACTGATTCAGCTGATAAACTCATACTGATCATTCCAGGTACTGGAGTTGGCGCTGGTGTACCGCCAGATAATGTGTATTTGATCGGATTTAAAGTACCAGTTGCACTACCAGGTTCAACAACATATGCTAAGTTAGCAACATAGTTACCATTATAAGCACCAGCAGAAACATCTTCCTTAATCGTACACGTTGGAGACTGTGCTGTTATAGTACAACGTGAAACATTATCAACCGCTTTACTAGCCTTTGCATTTGAACTATTTTTGGGAGCAAATACCAAACTTGGATTAGCCTGTGGATTTGACATAACGAATGTTACTGTTTCACCACTAGGTAAACCATTTACTGTTAATGTACCAACTGATGAACCAGATGCATTAGCATTTACTGGAATATCACCCGAGCTAACCATTACATTTCCACCACCAGGTAAAGTTCCTAAAGAAACTGCACCACCATTACTACCATTGTCACAACTACCACTACTACACGCCATAAAAGCTATCGGCAATGCAGCAAGTGTTAAGTATTTCACAATATTTCTATTCATTTAATAAACCTATCTTTCTAAAACATATTAATCAATATTTCTAAATACACGCCCCAAATTATATCTAAAATAAACACATTTGCTCCTACAATTTTAGAATATCAATACAAAATATTGAAACACCGCTACAAGATGCAAATTGAATGTATTTTTAGAAACCCCATGAAATTTAACTAGCCTTGTTTTAGCAAAAGACCAAAAGCTTTCTATACCGTTAATATGAGTTTGTTTATTAGCAAACTCATTGTTACTATGATTAACACGAAAGTGTTTATCATAGCCTATGTCGACCAAACCATCATAACCACGCCAACCATCGGTATGAATGATAGATTCAGCAGAAACCTTACCTCTGACAATATCCTGTAGTGTCTTGCTTTTACAGTCAGGTACTATCTCTGTATAAACTTTGCCACCACGCTTTAGCAAACCAAATACGATAGTTTTACCATAAGCACCACGTCCGCGTTTACCGCGTACTCTTCTAGCGCCAAAGTAACTTTCATCTAGCTCAACATCACCAAAACTATCAAATGGTGAATTAACTAGACAATAATCATAAATTCGATGTCTAATACACATCAGATATTTGTTAATTGAATTACGACTAACTCCAGATAAATTTGATATCTGTGTAGCGGACAAATCCGCCACAAAATACCTAATTATTTCTCTAAATTTAGCCTCTGAAATTTTTGAATTATTTATATAATTATTTTTATGAACCATGACAATATGTTAGCACACCTTTCAATGCGCTTTGATTGTCTAGCCCCATTTTTTATATAGCAATCCCAACAAATTAAATTTGCCTATCTGTATAATCATGTAATACCTGATTGATTTTGAAAGGACTCAACTCATGCAACAATTACAGAACATAATCGAATCCGCATTTGCCAAATTACCTGAATTAGATTTACAAGATAACGCATTACGAAAAGCAGTTGATGAAGTGATTGAATTACTTGATAAAGGTAAATTACGTGTAGCTGAAAAAATTAATGGTAATTGGGAAACTCATCAATGGGTTAAGAAAGCAGTATTATTGTCATTTAGATTAAATAACAATCAAGTAATTGATGCAGGATTTACTAAATTTTATGACAAAGTACCGATGAAATTTACTGAGTATAGCAACGATGATTTTGCTAATGGTGGATTTCGTGCTGTACCAGGTGCTTTGGCACGCAAAGGTTCGTACATTGCCAAAAATGCAATTTTGATGCCAAGCTATGTAAACATTGGTGCATACGTTGATGAAGGTACGATGGTCGATACATGGGCAACAGTTGGTTCATGCGCACAAATTGGTAAGCATGTTCACCTATCTGGTGGTGTTGGCATTGGTGGCGTACTTGAGCCATTACAAGCAAATCCTACCATTATTGAAGATAACTGCTTCATCGGCGCACGCTCTGAGGTTGTTGAGGGTGTAATAGTTGAAGAAGGCTCAGTAATTAGCATGGGTGTATTCATCGGTCAATCAACGCGCATATATGATAGAACAACTGGCGAAATCCATTATGGTCGAGTTCCTGCATACTCTGTAGTTGTGTCTGGAAGCTTGCCTAGTGTTGATGGAACTCATTCAACTTATGCTGCAATTATTGTAAAACGAGTTGACGCAAAAACACGTAGCAAAACATCTATCAACGACTTATTAAGAGCATAATATGTTTAATTTCAATCATATACTTCATAATAATGTAGCAACGATATTATCTTTACCACAACCAAAAAAATCATCGCTTAAAAATGGTGATATTGAATATGTAATTCATGGTGAAGGTAAACCAATTTTAATTTTACATGGTGGAGTTGGTGGTTATGATCAATCTCTCATATTATTTCGTAATTTAATTCCTCAAGGATTTAAATTAATCTGTCCATCTCGCCCTGGTTTTTTGGGTACTCCACTATCTTCTGGTAAATCAATTGACGAACAGGTTGAATTAATTAATCAACTCCTTGAATACTTAAAGATTGACGAAGTAAGCATAATCAGTATGTCAGCAGGTGGATTAATCATGTACCCATTTGCTATCAAATATGCTAAAAAAGTTAAATCAATCGTTGGTATTAGCGCGATATCAAGTAAATATATGTTACCAGAACAAGTTAGTCGTTGGGCACAGTCATTTTTTATGACTGATGTTGGCTTATGGCTGACTAAAGAAAGTTTTCTAATGTTCCCTGAAATGACGATTAAGAAGTTTCTTGATTCAGGAAGTGCGATAAGACCAGAACAAATGAATAAACGCGTCCAAGAAATTATTAGTTCACCGCTTGAGATGATGCTTGTGAATGAAATCATAACATTAATGACTGATTATGCGATTCGCGAAGCTGGTACAA
>RXKI01000002.1:9504-11924 GCA_003962895.1 Neisseriaceae bacterium | reverse complement strand
GGCGTTTATGCCTACGAAGATATCAGTTCAAAAATCAAAGAACGAAATTGGATTGACTACGGAACACATTTCAGCTTTTTCTTTGCCTCACAAAGTGGCAATGCTCAGGAGCAATTTATCGATTTCATAAACAAACACTGCTAAATAATAAGGTAACAATATGAATCAACAAGAAATTTTAGCGCAATTAAAAACACTTTCAACTGAAAATATTAATCAAAATTCAGTTGATATCGATATCGCCCCAACCCTTGAAAAATTGAAAATCATTAATCAAGAAGATCAGAAAGTTGCAAAAATTATTGAATCAGTATTGCCAGATATTGCAAAAGCAGTAGATATGGCAACGCTTGCTCTTAAAAATGGTGGTCGATTAATTTATATCGGTGCCGGCACAAGTGGACGCCTAGGAATACTTGATGCAGTGGAGTGCCCTCCTACTTATGGAGTTGATTACAATACTGTAGTTGGTGTAATTGCCGGTGGTGAAAACGCTTTTATTAAAGCTCAAGAAGGCGCTGAAGATAGCGAAGGATTTGCTGTTAATGATTTACAAAAAATCAACCTAACAAATAAAGACATAGTATGTGGAATAGCAGCATCAGGTCGTACGCCATATGTAATTGGTGGATTAAAATACGCACATAGTTTAGGCGCTGCAACTATTGCAATCTCCTGTAATACTAATGCAGTTATCTCTCAATATGCCCAAGCTAAAATCGAGGTAAGTCTAGGCGCAGAAGTAATAACTGGTTCAACCCGGATGAAAGCAGGTACTGCACAGAAACTTATCCTAAACATGATTAGTACAACAGTAATGATTAATCTAGGCAAAACCTACAAAAACCTAATGGTAGATGTAAAAACTAGTAATAAAAAGCTTGAAGCACGTGCTAAGAAAATTATCATGGATGCCACAGATGTAGACTTTGCTACTGCTGAGAAGTATCTAGCGGACGCAAATAATCATGTAAAAACAGCTATTGTGATGATATTACATAACGTAGATTATGCTACGGCAATTACTATGCTTGATAAGTCTAGTGGTGTGATTCGTAATATAGCTTAATAAAAATTAATATAAATAAAAAATAGCTCGTAAATCAACGAGCTGTTTTTTTTATTACATACCAGGTAAAAATCCCTTGAGACCTCGCATCATTTTCATCATGCCACCGCCGCCCATTTTTTTCATCATACTACTAATTTGTTCGTATTGCTTTAATAGTTGATTTATTTCCTGAACGCTAGTTCCAGAACCAAGCGCAATACGACGTTTGCGTGATGCTTTTAAAATATCTGGTTTACTACGTTCTTGTGGCGTCATTGAATCAATAATTGCGATATTCTTTTTAACCATCTTATCATTAATTACTTGCGGAGCTTTTTCAGCAATTTGACCAGGTAATTTTTCTAAAATTTTACTCATGCCACCCATATTATTCATTTGTTCAAACTGCATTTTGAAATCATTTAAGTCAAAGCCTTTACCTTTTTTGACTTTTTCCATCAATTTCTTGGCTTCAGCTTCATCTACATTACCTTTAACCTCATCGATCAAAGATAAAATATCACCCATACCAAGGATGCGAGATGCCATACGATCAGGATAGAATGGCTCTAAACCATTTACTTTCTCAGACACCCCAATAAATTTAATTGGCTTACCCGTTATTTGACGAATTGATAGCGCAGCACCACCGCGTGAATCACCATCCATCTTGGTCAAAATAGTACCAGTTAATGAAACTGCATCATTAAATGCCTTAGCAGTATTTACAGCATCTTGACCAAGCATGGCATCAACCACAAATAATGTCTCAACTGGGTTTAATAGTCGATGAAGATCTTTAATCTCATCCATCATAAATTCATCAACTGTCAAACGACCAGCTGTATCGACTATCAACACATCATAATAATGATTTTTTGCGTAACTTAGCGCATCTAGTGCAATTTGTTGTGGCTTTTGATCTATATTAGATTCAAAACAATCAACAGCCAAGCTTTTAGCAAGAGTTTTTAACTGTTCAATAGCAGCAGGACGATATACATCGGCACTCACTACCAATACTTTTTTCTTCTCAACTTCTTTCAAACGTTTAGCAAGTTTACCAACCGTCGTTGTTTTACCGGCACCTTGTAAACCAGCCATCAAGATAATTGCAGGAGGTACAGCATTAAGAGCTAATTTATCATTAAACTCACCCATCAATTTTGTCAACTGCTGATTAACTACATCAATCAATGCTTGCCCAGGAGTTAAACTACCAATTACCTTTTCACCTAAGGCTTCTTCTTTGACTTTTTCAATAAATTCTTTTACAACAGGTAGCGCAACATCAGCCTCAAGTAATGCAATACGTATTTCGCGTAATGCATCTTTGATATTCGTTTCGGTTAAACGTGAATTACCAGAT
>RXKI01000002.1:408-9454 GCA_003962895.1 Neisseriaceae bacterium | reverse complement strand
GACACCTGATAATCTTGATGATAAATTTTCAAACATACTTATAATTCCTAATTCTTTATTTTAATTGCTGTAATGCTATATTTAAGGTAGTTGTATCACTGGTAATTAGTACATCATTCTCTTGAATAGTGAAATTAATGCCCATACCACGAGAAAACATCGCGGCCAAATCTTGCGTATCTTGTTCCGCTAGATTAAATACTTTGACATTGGCATATTCGGCAATATTCAATTTACTCCACCAAATATCAGCAGTACGTCCACCATAACTATATATAACAACTTGCTTAGCTTTAATAGATGCCTTACGTATTAATTTCTCATCAGGCAAACCAACACTAATCCATAGCGCAATATCACCGTTATAGTCTCGTTCCCATAAATCAGCATTGTTATTGTCTGATATGCTATCTGCGAAACTAAGGCTTTCACTTGCGTTTAAAGCAAATGCCAATACTCGTACCATCATTCGTTCTTCAGTTTCTGACGGATGTTGGGCAATAGTCATTAAATGATCATTATAGTAATGACGATTCATATCCGCTATTTGGATATTGATTTTGAAAATGCTTGGTTTAATTGCCACAGGATACCTTATTTATTAAGCAAAAAACTACTAGTCGCGTAAACCGCTAGGTAGTGCAAATATCATATGTTCTTCAATTACATTTAGCGACTCTATACTACTAAATCCATGCGATTGAAGTTTCTTGATTACACCTTCAACTAAAACCTCTGGAGCAGATGCACCAGCCGTTAAACCAATACTTTGTACATCAGTTAACCAGGCGCTATCTATTTCATAGTCAAAGTCAATTAGATATGATTTCACGCCCAAATTCTCTCCCAACTCTTTTAAGCGATTTGAGTTTGAGCTAGTTTTACTACCAATTACAATAATTGCATCACAAACTTTTGCCATTTCTTTTACCGCATCTTGACGATTTTGCGTTGCATAGCAAATATCTTCATTTTTTGGTAAACGTAAATTTGGATAAGTTGACTTTAATTTCGCAATGATTGACTTAGTTTCATCAACTGATAACGTCGTTTGAGTAACAACTGCAATTTTTTCAGCATAATGAGGTATAGGTAATGTATCTACATCTGCTTCATTTTCAATAAGGTGTATTCCACCATTTACCTGCCCCATAGTCCCCTCAACTTCTGGGTGACCTTTATGACCAATCATAATGATTTGATATTGATTACGATGAAGATTTTTTAATTCAACATGTACTTTACTCACAAGCGGGCAAGTTGCATCAAATATCATCGTTAAACTCTTTGCTTCAGCTTCATGACGAACTGAAAGTGGCACACCATGCGCTGAATAAATCAATATTGAGCCTTCTGGCACATCTTTTATCTCTTCAATAAAAATTGCACCACGCTCTTTTAATCCATCCACAACGTACTTATTATGCACAACTTCATGGCGCACATAAACAGGCGCTCCATATTTCTCTAGTGCTTTTTCAACTATCGTAATTGCGCGATCAACACCAGCACAAAATCCACGAGGATTAGCTAAAATTATTTTTTTCATGATTTTTTCTGGGCAAAAAATATACTCTCAATAATTAGCAAAGCCACCCCAACACAGACACAGCTATCAGCCACATTGAACGCTGGCCAATGATGATTACCCACAAACCAATCAACAAAATCAGTCACTTTCCCATGCATAGAGCGGTCAATCAAATTACCTAATGCGCCAGCCATAATTAAGCTAAAAGCAAACCCTGATATAGTTGAATATGTTTTTCTTAAAATAAAATAAATAATACCAATAGACACAACCAGAGCAATCGCACCAAACACAATTTTTTGCCAGCCACTTTGATCTGCTAAAAAATTAAATGCAGCACCTTCATTATACACAAGCACCCAATTCCAATGTGGTAAAAAAGGTTTAACTTGGTACAATTCAAAGCTATTACGAATAATTGCCTTTGTCCACTGATCAAGAGCAATCAAAATTGCGCTTAGAGCTAATAAGCCAAAGCGACATGATAATTTACGATTTTCCATATATTTTCCCAATTAGTTCATTATGCAAATGTACGTGTTTCGCCATTACCTGCAATATTTTCCACACAACGACCACAGATTGTCGCGTGCTCTTGATTAGTTCCAATATCATCTGAATAATGCCAGCAGCGTTCGCATTTAGCTTCTTTGCTTACATTTACTGTTACAGACGATGTATCCACTTGGTCAAGCGTAACTTTTGACACCATATAAGCAAACTTCAAATCTTTACCAACACTTGATAATAAAGGATATAAGTCCTTATTTGCATGTATAACCAATTCAGCTTGTAATGATGCACCAATCAACCCTTCTGTACGCTTTGCTTCAAGCTCTTTTAATACAGTACTACGAAATTCTTGTAGTTTAGTCCATTTATTCAATAATTCATCAGAGTTGTCAATCTCAGGTAATTTATGATGCGTATGAAATAATGTACTGTCATTTGCATCGTGCATCAATACTTCCCAAGCCTCATCAGCTGTAAAAGCCAAAATCGGTGACAATATACCAAGTAATGATTTTGTAATATGATACAAAGCAGTTTGTGCTGAACGACGTGCGTGTCCATCAGCTTTAGATGTATATAATCTATCTTTTAAAACATCAAGATAGAAACCACCAAGCTCTTCGGAACAATAACTCACTAATTCTTGAATTAACAAATGGAATTGGTAACTTGGATATAACTCATTAACTATCTTAGCTTGTAATTTATCTGCATATGCAATAGCATAACGATCAAGCTCAATCATCTTATCGAACGCAACCGCATCTTTATTGATATTAAAATCATTCAGATTTGCTAATAAGAAACGAATCGTATTACGAATACGGCGATATGACTCACTCACACGCTTTAATATCTCATCAGAAATAGATAATTCACCTGAGTAATCAGTGGCCGCAACCCAAAGGCGTAACATATCAGCCCCATATTTATCCATTACCTCTTGTGGCACAACAATATTACCCAATGATTTAGACATCTTACGCCCATTACCATCAACCACAAAACCATGTGTTAAAAGCTGTTTATACGGTGCATGCCCAGTTACTGCACAACCAGTAAGCATTGATGATTGGAACCACCCACGATGCTGATCAGAACCCTCAAGGTATAAATCAACTGCCGGCTCATTTGCCTGTAAATTTGCTTTTTGTAACTCTGGACGCGTACCAACCACAGTTAAATGCGTAGTACCAGAATCAAACCATACATCAAGAGTATCTTTTAATTTTACATAATCAGTTAAATTAAATTCTGGCAACTGCTCTGATTTTAATTCAAACCATGCGTCAATTCCTTCAACTTCAATTTTCTTCGCAACAGCTTCCAAAATCACATAACTCTCAGGATGTAACTCACCAGTTTCTTTATGCACAAAGAATGTCATTGGCACACCCCAGTTACGTTGACGCGATACGCACCAATCAGGGCGATTACCAATCATTGATTCAAGGCGCGCACGACCCCACGCTGGAAAAAACTTAGTATCATCTACCGCTTTATTTGCTTGCTCGCGTAATGTTTTGCCATCACTACCAGCTTTATCCATACCGATAAACCATTGCCCTGTAGTACGGAAAATGATTTTTGATTTATGACGCCAGCAGCATGGATAGCTATGTGTAATATCAGTTTTATTCATCAAGCGTTGACACTCAGTCAAAATCTCAACAACTTTATCGTTTGCTTTAAATACATTCATGCCAGCAAATATTTCAGTAGTTGAAATATAGCAACCATCATTTCCAACTGGATTATGTAAATCTAAACCATATTTTACGCCCACTAAATAATCATCCATACCGTGTGCAGGTGCAGTATGTACTAAACCAGTACCCGCATCATCTGTAGCATGTTCACCTAAAATCATCGGCACTTGACGATTATAAAATGGATGCTCAAATTTAATATGTTCTAGCTCAGCACCAAGTAAAGTTTTCTCCGCTACTCTATAGCCATTTAATTTTGCAACTCCGCGCCATGTTATAGCAACTTCTTCTGTTGATAGTTGACCATTAAAAACAAAACCATCCGGTTTGAATAGTCCAGACCTAGTATCTAATGACTCTATTAAGTTTGCTGCCACAATATAGTAATCTTTAGTATGTGGAGAGTAAATCAATGCATATTCAATTTCACTACCAGCACAAATTGCTTGGTTAGCAGGTAATGTCCATGGAGTAGTTGTCCAAATAATTGCAAAAACCGATTTACCAGATGGCAAGTCCACATCAAATTTCTTAGCAACTTCTTGGCTATCAACGGCTTTAAACGCTACATCAATTGCAGGAGACTGTTTATCATAATACTCAACTTCAGCCTCAGCCAATGCAGACCCACAATCAATACACCAATAAACAGGTTTTACACCACTAAACAAATAACCATTTTTGTAGATTTCACCTAGTGAACGAACAATACCAGCTTCTGTTTTAAAATCCATTGTCTTGTATGGGTTATTCCAATCCCCCAATACACCTAAACGAATAAAATCAGCTTTTTGTTGCTCTATTTGTTCATTAGCATATTCACGGCATTTATTACGAAAATCACGCGGCTCAAGATTTTTACCAAATTGTTTCTCGATATTTAGCTCAATCGGTAAACCATGGCAATCCCAACCAGGAACATACGGCGCGTCATAGCCTTCAATCGTTTTACTACGAATAATTATGTCTTTTAATATCTTATTAGTTGCATGACCTATATGTAATTTACCATTTGCATACGGAGGTCCATCATGCAGAATAAATTTATCACGACCAGCACATATTTCACGTATCTTCTGATAACGTTGTTGCTTAGTCCATTTATCCAACATTTGTGGTTCGCGCTTAGCTAAATCGCCACGCATTGGAAAGGTTGTGTCTTGTAAATTTACCGTATTCTTATAATCCATTTTTATTCCATATTTTCAGTTTAATTTGCTTAATTTTCTTAATTCGAATGATCTGACATTATCTTCCATTTACCAGCTGACTTAACAAAAATCAATGACGTTACTCCATCGTAATTTTTGCTTTCAATCTCTAAATGAAACTGTCCATACAAAAATACATGCGATGGATCTAATTGCTGCATACCATTAATCTTAAGTTGCAACTTCCCCATTTGTTTTGAATTATTGCCATAACGTTCTTTATAACGTTGATTGATATTATCCCAGCCATGAATAAATTTTGTTCCTGAGATAAACAATAAATCATCACTTTTCACATAATAATCCATAAAACACGGCAAATTGCCTTTATTCCAGCAAGCTACTGAGTTATTCATTGTACTTTCAATTTCTTGTTGAACTTTTGGTGAGATAGTTTCTGCATTTGCAAAAAACGACGTTACAATAAACAAAATCGTAAATATTAATTTTTTCATGAGTTAACCATTTAAAACTTAACTATGCATTAATCGAGATAAAAAAGTCTCGTGCATCTTGCATATCTTTGTGTATTTGAGTAAATAAGGTATCTACATCAGTAAATTTCAGCTCCGGGCGTAAATAATGCAAAATCTCAATAGTCGCGATTTTACCATATAAATCAAGATCAACATCGAGCAAGTGCGCCTCAGCCTTATAAGCCTTACCTTCACTTACAGTTGGATTTTTGCCTATACTCACTACACCGTTATAACGCTTACCATCAATGTAAACAAAACCACAGTAAATCCCCCATAACACTGGGCGAATCTTACGTAGCTCTAGGTTAATAGTTGGCACACCATATTGACGCCCCAACTGATTTCCATAGACAACACGTGATGAGTAAGTAATCTTATGACCTAGTAAATCATTAATTTTAGGTAAATTTTGCTCAGTTGCTAATTCGCGAATTAATGAGCTTGATATTCGCGTACCATGATATTTATACTCAGCGAATTCATTAACTGATATACCAGATTTAATTAGATCATTAATTGAACCAAGTGCATTTGCACCAAAGCGGAAATCATGTCCCACAAGCATATGACTAACATTTAATTTATCTTGTAGTATTTGCTTAGCAAAATCTTCCGCAGGCATCTTTGACATACTACTATTAAAATGCAGGATAACCACTTCATCAATTAAACCAAGTTCTTTTACCTGCATTATTTTGTCGCGCAGTAAGCCAATTCTCGGTAGGCGTAATGACTTCGATTTATCTGCAAAATATTCTCGTGGCAACACATCAAAAGTAATTAGCATCCGCCACGCATTAATTTTTTGCGACTCTTGATTTAATTGCTTAATTAGCTCTTGATGCCCTAAATGCATGCCATCAAAATTTCCAATTGTTGCTATGGTTGCCGAGTGCTGGTTAATTTGTGGATTTAGTTTTATTCTGTACATATAAAATCTGTGTATTCTAGTGCATAAAGCGGTAATTTTATCTTATTCATCATTACTACACATCACAAAATAAAAAAGCGATAGAATAACCTATCGCTTTATAAAAATATAACCTCTTATTGCTGTTGAGGTGCATAACCTTTTGTTTCAATCATTATGTCAACTCGACGATCTGGAGCAGTACACTTAGAAAGAGTCATTAAATGCCTATCCAGTGGTTTTAATTCAGCTTCTATACGAGCTTTTTCTTCAGGGTTAGCTGTTTCAGCCTCATATGTTAAAGCATCCATTTTTTCAGTTGGGTCAGGACCATCTTTATCGAAACAACCATCAGATACTTTCGCACCATTTTCACCATCACCAATAGCATCGATATACGTCGGCTCTATGCCTAGAGACACAAAATAATCCCCTACCGCATTAGCACGATTTTCTGATAAAACTTGGTTTTCTTTAAGCGTACCAATTTTATCTGTATGTCCAACAATCTTGATATAATTAATCTCACCGTTTTCACGAGCTTTTTCAATTACATTTGCTAATGTTTTCTTACCTTGTTCAGATAAATCAAATTTATCGTAAGCAAATAATACGCGTGAATTTAGAGTTAAGTTCTCTCTTTGAATAACTTCACCACACTCTTCACGTTGATAATCAGGTTCCCAATATTGATTTTTTACACATTCACCAAATTGAGTTTTAATCACAGCTTTATTCGTTGTGTTTGAGCCGCGCCCAGCATTCTCACCTACTGATGCAGCAGCAACATAACCTGGATCCATACCGCCATCATAAGCGTAAACTAAATTAGCCGACACCCCTAAACACAACATCAATAACAAGTTTTTGCATTTATTCATTTGATTTTCCCCATTTAATCAGACGTGCATGTAATTATTTATAAAGTTAACTCTTTATGTATTGCCATAATTATAATCTGCGCAATAATTATTTAGAGCAAATAAATCATACAAATATTGCAATATTATAACCATCAAACATGAATTTAATTTACCAAATATACTCCATCCTTGAAATAGCTGAATATTTTATAATTTTCTCATCAAATTAACCACATAAATTACTGTGATAAAAACAAACGCTTTATGTATAGCACATCGCCAGAAACTATATTTCATGCTATAATTATCATTGAAGTGAACAAATTAAGAGATTATAAAAACATGACAACACCTACGTTAGAAGATGTTTTGAAATTCCCATGTGAATTTAATATAAAAATTATGGCGCATAATGTACCTGAGCTGATTGCTGAAGTTGAGAAAGTTATCCAAGAGCATGATAATCAATTTGATTCAACTAAGCACGTAACAACCAAACCAAGTAGCAAAGGTAATTACATATCGCTAAACGCGATTATCAATGCTAAATCAAAAGCACAATTAGATGCAATCTACACTGCACTAAATAAACATGAGCTTGTGAAGATAACTCTATAATGTCTGCAGTCATTAAACATGTTGGCAAAGTAGATTATCTGCAATGTTGGGAACAAATGAAATCCCAGACAGAGAATCGTAATGCAGAATCTCAAGATGAATTATGGCTAGTTGAGCATGATCATGTTTTTACACTTGGTCTTGCTGGTAAAGAAGAGCACATATTAATCAAAAACCATGATATCCCGATTGTCCGTACAGATCGCGGCGGACAAGTCACCTATCACGGACCACAACAAATTGTAATTTATTTATTGATTGACATAAAGCGCTTAGGTACATCTATTCGTGAGCTTGTCGAGCGGATTGAAAATGCAATTATTGAATATTTAGCAACTTTTGGCATACAAGCAAATGGCGATCGTGACGCACCTGGTGTTTATGTAAGTGGACAAAAGATAGCATCTCTTGGGCTGAAAATCCGTAAAGGATGCACTTATCATGGCATTAGCTTTAATTACAATATAGACAAGACACCATTTACTTATATTAATCCATGTGGTTATGCTGGATTAAAAGTAGTCAATATGGCTGAGTTGGTTAAGGCTGAGAAATTGCCTTCATTTGAGATTACGAGTAATGAGTTGGCTAATTACTTAAATAAATATATCTATAAATAACCACTATAATAAAATATTAATCTCTAACATGTTTCATCTGTATCTCATCATGCAATAAGCCGTCTGCCATAATACGCGATGGCAAATCTTTATCATAAATAAAACTTAATTTTTTATAAAGATTAATTGCCGCTATATTATTTTTCTCAACTATAAGATAAAGCCTTCCTTTTATATATTCGTACTGATAGCTAATCACATAATCTAAAAGCTTATCTATATATAACCTTTACCTCTAAATTCAGGTTTACAATAAACACTAACAACATTCACTTTAACATCAACATCTTGTCGGTCACTGACAATCTGTAAACCAGATATAGCAATCATAACCTCATCAACAAATAATCCAAAAACTGTTATTGCTTTATTACTCATGATGCCTTGCCAGTATAAATCATCTTTAGTAATTTCGACATCATACTTAGCACCAAACGCCCAAGGGGTATTTTTCAGACATTCAAGACGGATTGACTTAAAAACACCCCAATCATTTACCTCAAGTTTTCTAATCACAAATTTATGCTTTCTTTCTTAACTGTTTAACTAACTGCGTAATGTTATATCCCAACACCACTAAGAGCACCCATTT
>RXKI01000002.1:0-358 GCA_003962895.1 Neisseriaceae bacterium | reverse complement strand
ATAATTGGCGCAGCAATCAGTACAGCAATCGTACCTGCAATTGTCATTAATAACGTGCTCACTGATAAAAATTGACGATTTTTTATCATTGGGATTGCGGTCATTGGCATTTGCACTGCACTAGCTGTTGTCATAATAGGATATGCCACCACTGGAGATACACCAAGCATAAAAATAACTACAAGTACAATTGAATAATAGCCAACACCAAAAGCAGGCAGACCACCAGCAATTAACATAACAACCGCAAGAATAATTAACTTATCGCCACGAACAGAGGTTAGCTCACCACCAATATTTAGTAAATGTAATTTATTGAGAATAATTAATATTGCCGAAATAGCAAACGTAGTTAACA
>RXKI01000040.1 GCA_003962895.1 Neisseriaceae bacterium | reverse complement strand
ACCTGATGGAGTTGTTCTTTGTTCAGGATCTCGTCCTACATTACCTGTAACAATAATTTTTTTCATAAAATTTCATACCTATCTAGTCAAATTTATTAAAATAAATTATAGCATATTTGATTGAGATAATTAGTAAATGTTTATATCTTCAATTAACTATTGAATAGCTCACCATAAATCAAGTCATTAATCACATTACAAACCTCATCAGCAACTATACTTGCCGATACACCATTATAGCCTTGATTTCGTATCATCAATCTATCTCCAGCCAGTCCATGAATAAATACACCTAAGCGAGTAGCATCCAATGCCGAAATACCTTGAGCTAAAAACCCTAAAATAATTCCAGTCAACGTATCGCCCTGCCCAGCATTAGCAAGCGCTGGATTACCTGTTGTATTGATATAGATTTGATTATTATCATAAATCAATGTTCCCGCGCCTTTGAGTATAACAACACCGTGTAATAAATCAGCAATATCAACTAGTGAATTAAAGCGATTATCTTGAATTTCATTGACAGTAACACCTAAAATACGTGCAGCTTCTCCAGGGTGTGGAGTTAGAATTTTATGGCGCACTTCACGGAACTTGTTTTTTAAGATAACACTCTCAGAAATAATATTTAAGGCATCAGCATCAATTAATAATTTACTATCTTCAATTTTATCCAATAGTTTAGTTAAAATTTCAATTGCTTCTTTATCTTTACCAAGACCAGGTCCAATTGCTACAGCATCAAATGCTTGAAGATTTTTAATTACTTGTTTTGGTGATTGCACCATCAGCTCTGGATTCATTGGATCAAAGAGAAATTTCTTATCTAATGGTGCAAGAACTACTTTACCCGCACCTGCTTTTAATGCAGCGCGCCCAGCTAAACACAGTGCGCCAACCATCCCTTTATTTCCACCAATAATTGCCACAGTGCCATAAGTACCTTTATTGGTATTGAAGCGAGTTCTAACTAATTCATCATAGTTTATGCTAGCCATTTGATTAAAGTTAGTCGTATTCATTGCACTTGGAATCACGTACTCATCAAGCTCAACTAAATCAATTATATGAACATCGCCACTATAGTCTAAACCATCCCCTGTATGAAGCCCTGGTTTATCACCTATAAAAGTAAGCGTAGCATCAGCATAAATAGCTTCACCTAAAACACGCCCACTAAATGGGTTCAACCCACTTGGCGAATCTAAGCTAAGCATAAATGAATTGTGCATATTTAATTTCTGCACAATACTAGCAGTCTCAACATCTAGCTCATGTGTCAAACCAATACCATAAATAGCATCAACAATTACTCCATATTTAGTCAAATCAGAAGGTAATTTAACTAGCGGTTTTTTCAATTCAGCAAATTTATCAAACCAATTTTGATTAATGGATGTACTATCTTTAAATAGTTTCACTAGATCAACCTTATAGCCACTAGCAATTAATTCAAGCGCGGTAGCTACACCATCTGCGCCGTTATTTCCACGTCCTGCTATGACTAACACTCTATTTTTCTTATCAAAATTGCTAGTTATCCATTTGCAAGTAGCAACACCAGCTCGAGCAATCAAATCTTCTTTTTTAGTTAACGCTTGATTTTCTATTTCACGTAATTGCGATAAAGTTAATAATTGCATGTTCGTCTTCTCAAAACAAAAAGGAGCCTAAGAGCTCCTTTATATTAAAATAATTTTTGTAATTCACCTGATTGGTAAAGTTCTGCCATAATATCAGAACCACCTATAAACTCGCCATTCACATATAATTGAGGAATAGTTGGCCAATCTGAATAATCTTTAATCGATTGACGAATTTCTTCATCCTCAAGTACATTAACCGTAGCAAATTCTGTCACGCCACACATCTGCAGAATCTTAACTGCACGACCTGAAAAACCACATAAAGGAAATTTAGCATTACCCTTCATGAACAATACTACTTTATTATTTTCTACTAATTCTTTAATTCTTTCCATAGCATTAGTGCTCATAATTTGCCTCATATAAATTGACTTATTTAGTAAACTATTATATCAAAACTACCAACGCTTCGATAGATTATTGCTTATCTGAGCCTGATCAAGAATGCGACTAACAACAAATTTAACCACGTCATCGATAGTTTGCGGTTTTGTATAAAAAGCTGGCACTGGTGGAATAACTGACACCCCAATATTAGACAATTTCAACATATTATCTAGATGAATGCTTGATAATGGAGTTTCACGCGGAACAATTATCAGGTTTTTACGTTCTTTTAAAACCACATCAGCTGCACGACAAATTAAATCATCCCCAATGCCATTGGCTATTTTGGCTAAAGTTGCCATAGAGCAAGGGCAAACAATCATAACATCATCAACACTTGAGCCTGAGGCAATTGGAGCAAACCAATCTTTTACTCCATATACCATTAGTTTATCTGCATTAACTAGTTTCAATTCATGAGTCAAAACCTCATGGATCTTATGAGGTGCGCTTGGTAATGAAAAATCCATTTCTTGATTAAATGTCAAAACTCCAGCTGCTGATACTACCAAATGAACAATACAGTCATTACTTAATAACTCTTGTAATAATTGAGTGGCAAATGGCATGCCACTTGCACCCGTAATAGCTAAAGTAACTTTTCTCATCTATTTAATTTACTTTACAAATGGCGGCAGTTTTTTTGCAACCAATTTATTTTCTAAACGAACATAATCTGGTAATCCATTTTTATACTCAGGATAGTTCTCTCCAACCATTAATGGCAAAAGATACTCACGGCATACATCAGTAATATGAAACCCATCTTCACTAATGAAATTGCGTGGCATAAATTTTTCATGATTAGCAACTTCTTCTAATTTAACTGGCTGAATTTCCCATTTATATGGGTTTTGTGAAGTACGAATAATTGCTGACATTACACCATGCAAATTATCTTCAACGGCGTATTTAACTCCAGCATATCCAACCGCATATGCTTGCTCAACATCTACACTTGAAGCAATATGACGTGCAGAACGCTGTAAATAATCCGCTACCGCCCAATGATATTTATAGCCAAGATGTTTTTTGACAATTTGCGCAACTATTGGTGCAACACCACCTAATTGACGATGTCCAAAATCATCTACTGTACTTTGTGATGCACTGAGTTCAACTCCTGATGAATCTTTGACACCCTCAGATACGGCAATAACGCAATACCCATATTGCTCAACAGTTTGTTTAACTTTTGCAATAAACGCAGTTTCATCAAAAGGAATTTCTGGAAATAAAATAATATGCGGTGCTTGGAACGAATTTTCATCACTTGCAACACCACAAGCTGCAGCAATCCAGCCAGCATGACGCCCCATTACTTCCAAGATAAATACTTTAGTTGAAGTTTTGCACATTGATTCTAAGTCCATGCCTGCTTCACGAATTGAAGTTGCAACATATTTTGCAACTGAGCCAAAACCTGGGCAGTTATCAGTTTTAACTAAATCATTATCGATAGTCTTGGGTACGTGAATAGCTTTTAATGGATAACCAAGTTCATTTGCAATTTGCGATACTTTTAAGCATGTATCAGCTGAATCATTACCGCCGTTATAGAAGAAATATCCAACGTCATATGCCTTGAATACCTCAATTAAACGTTCATATTCTTTACGATTATCAGTAAGTGATTTTAATTTATATCGGCATGAGCCAAATGCACCACCAGGGGTTGATTTTAATTTCTTAATATTTTCACAAGTTTCTATTGAGGTATCAATTAATTCTTCATGTAAGACACCCAAAATACCATTTTCCGCAGCATACAAAATACCAATTTGCTCACTGTATTCACGACAAGCTTCAATTACTCCAGCAGCCGATGCATTAATTACTGCAGTAACGCCACCTGATTGTGCATAAATAGCATTTTTTTTCATAGAAACCTCTGAATTAAAATTTTTATTATTATATCAAATTTATTGTTCCTGCTAAAGCTTTATATTTGAAGCTATACTAATTAACACACTTAAGCTAAATTTATATTATATGATATAATAATTAGCAAATATAGGGTGAAAAAATACACCATAATTTAGCTGAAAGGTGGCGTGTGATGCGTGTTTTTAAATTAATTGTGAATTTAATTGTGTTTCTATTTTTATTGGTGGTTGCTATCAATAATATGGAAAGCGTAAAGCTTAATTTTTTAGGTCTTTACACTGTTGATATTCCACTAATTATTGCACTAATTACTTTCATGTTCTTAGGTTTTATTTTTGGGTTATTTTTTAATTTTACGAATAACTTTCGCCTAAAATCACAAATTAGTAGATTAAATAAAGAGTTATCATTGGCAAAAGCTGAACATCGTTCACAATCTGATAGCAAGTTTACCGCACCAGGAAGTACTCAATCAATAAACCCACAAACTCTGGAGAAATAACTTGGATATTCTAATTGTTTGGCTAATTATTACTCCACTATTTTTTGCATTTGGTTGGTTTGCTGGTCGTGTTGATATTAAAGTCCTAATCAAAAATGCTAAGCAAGTTCCACAACGATTATTTGATGGGATTGACTCACTAGTTGAAAATAAGACAGGGTTGGCTCGTGATGAAATTCAACAAGTGGTAGATCAAGAGCCTCAGCATATTGATTTACAATTATCTCTTGGAAAATTATATCGCAAGCGTGGAGAAAATGATTTAGCTATAAAATTACACACTAAATTATTAAAATCCCAGTTTGTTTTAACCAATGATTTACGCGATAAAATTCAAGTTGAGTTAGCACAGGATTTTCAAAAGGCTGGCTTAATTGATCGTGCTGAGAATATTCTAGTTGGGCTAATTGATAGTCAATATTATTCACATCAAGCTCTTGAGTTGTTGCTCTTAATTTATCAACAAGATAAGAATTGGGCAGAAGCAATTAATACAGCGAATAAACTTGCGCGTTCAGATATATCTTTTAACGCAGAAATTGCGCAATTTAATTGTGAACTTGCTCAAGAAGCTATTATCCGTTCAAATTATGGCGATGCATTCCAATATATAAATCAAGCATTACAAATTAATCGTAACTGTGTAAGAGCTAATATGTTGCTTGGTGAATTACACTTCAATCAAGAACAATACCTGGAAGCAATTGCAGCTTGGCAGTTAATTGAAAAACAGAACTTTAAATATATTCCATTTATAATTCAACACATGTTTGAAGCATATCAACGCTTAGATAAAATAAAAGAGTTTCTAGTGCTATTAAAGGGATACGCAAAACTGTACCCACAAAATAACATGTATGAATTTACTTTTAAAACACTCACATATTATGATACTCATGAAGAAGCAATTGAATATTTGCACACAGTAATGTCACAAAAACCAAGTGCAAAGGTTGCCTTATTAATTATTGATGCCCGTTCTTCTGAACTAAATACGGCATCCGGGAAAAATGATGCAATTACGATTCGTGATTTACTGATTAAATATGATGAAAAGAATTCACATCATGATTGTGGGCGTTGTAATTTTAAATCAAAGACATTCTTCTGGCAGTGCCCAGCATGTTATGAATGGGAAAGCATTAGTCCAAATAACAATTAATTATTTGTATTTAATGATTTTATGAAATATTTTGGTGATTCAATATAGCCTAGCTTGTGATAGAACTGATGAGATTTTATTCGCTTAGAGTTGCAATGAACTTCTATTCTATCACAACTTTTGAATTTGGCAAGATTTACACAGTACTCTTCCATTTCTATGCCAATTCCACTATTTCTATGTTCTTCATCAACAACAAAATAGCTAATTCGTGCAAAATATCCTTTTAATGCTAACTGAGAAATAAAATTAATAGATAAAAGAGCAACTACTTTATTTTCAATCTTATAAACTAAAATTTCTTCAGTTGAATTTACTAAAGATTCTCTAATTTTATCTTGTAAAAATAATTCAGTATCGTTATAACCAAGTTGTTCAAGAAGTACACTAATTTCTTTATAATCCTCAACCTGAGCATGCATGATTGTCATTTAACTTACTTTTTTATACGTAAGAAACTATTTTTATTAAGCCTAAGCTTCCATACTGTAATTAAAGCTTCTTTGAAAATCCCACCAGACATTTTTGATTGGCCAAAAATTCTATCTTCAAAGATAATTGGTACTTCTTTAATTCTGAAGCCATTTATAAACGCTTTATACGTAGTTTCTATTTGAAAACAAAATCCAGTTGACATCAAGTTGTCAATGCCAATCGTAGCCAAAACTTCTCGCCTCCAGCATTTAAACCCACCAGTTAAATCATTTAATGGCAAGCCAAGAATTATTTTTGAGTATAAACTTCCACCACGACTGATTATTTTTCTTTTTAATCCCCAGTTGATAATACCACCACCTTTTACGTAGCGACTACCGATGGCAACATCATAATTATTTAATGTATTAAACATTTCTGGTAAGTATTTAGGGTTATGTGAGAAATCAGCATCCATTTGTCCAATTGCTTCATAATCACGCTCCAATCCCCATTTGAATCCAGCCACATAAGCAGTGCCAAGACCTAATTTACCAGAACGCCTCATTAAAAATAATTGATTAGGATATTTTTCTTTAGCTAATTGCTCAACAATTTCATAAGTTTTATCTGGAGAATTATCATCAATAACTAATACATGAACATCTGGTACATTTTTATAAATTTCTGCCAAGATATTAGTAATATTATCTTTTTCATTATAAGTGGCAACTATAATCATTTTTTTCATATAAGTGTTCCTAATTACTTAATCGAAATACATATAATTTATTATTAACAAAATTATCATGGTATTCTTCAACACCAAGAGGTTCAATTTTTTTAAAATATTTCTGTAAAATACCGTTACTAGTGTCATCACTGTTACAAACATACAGTGTATTTGTCAATGGTAGATGTAATGAAGAATTCCAAAATTTATATGTGTTGCTACCATTAAACTCTGGTAATACATATACTCTTCCAACATTCATATAGTACCAAGCTCTTGAAGCAATTTTATAATTACATGACATTACAATCTCATCATTATGCCAATAATCTTTTTTTGCTGCATCGTATAATTGTTTTTGACCAGTAAACATATCTATTTGTGGAACTTTATTCTGGTATTTAACTGGTACAAAAACTTCCGGCATTTTAATCAATGGAAATAAAATTAAAATTAATGAAATTGCTACTCGGTGAATCCATTTTATATTTGTCTGAGCAATGCACCCAGCCAAGAAAATTATTCCTGCTATATATGCTGGTGCAGCCCAATTTGCTTCTTGTTTTTTAAATACTGCATTATAGCCAAAAAATAAACCAATGAATAAGAAATTACTTAGTAAAAACAGATATCTATCATCTTTAATAATTTGCTTGCGTTTTTTATAAGCAAAAACAAATATCGGAATTGAAATAAAAGGGTTTGCAGCACCTAAAAAACCAGCTATATAATCGCCAAATGATTGTAAATGAAACTGTTTATTTTCTGCTGTACCATGGTTAAATTGAAAAACAAATGAAGCCCAACCATGCTCAGCGTTCCATATTATAACTGGAGAGAAAATAACAATTACTAAAAGCAATGATAGATATATATCTTTTTGTACTAATTTAATTCTATGTTTAGCAGATAAAGCTAAATAAATTAAAACACCTGGTAAAATCAATATGCCAATATATTTAGATAATAAAGTTAAGCCAAGGACAATTCCACCAATATAAACAAACTTTTTCTCATCAAATACTAGTCCGCGAATCAAACAATAAACTGTTATGCTCCAAAACATTAAAAATGGACTATCTATCGTAGTTACAAAAAAAGTCCCCTCAAGAATTGGCCATGCAAGAGCTAATATCATTGCAATATTGCCAGCCTTTTGTCCAAATGTATATTTAGCGGATTTATAAATAAATATGGCTGTAATTGAGCCACAAATAACTGAAACTAATCGAATGCAAAATACACTATCTGAGAATAGTGTAGTTAGTTTTATTAAGTATGCAATCATTGGAGGATGGTCAAAATATGACAGCTGTAAATTTTTACTCCACACCCAATAGTAAGCTTCATCAAAATGAATTTGCAATTTTGAATTAAATGCCAAATGCCCAATAACTATTGCGACAAATAATAAGGCTACTTTAAAATCAATGTGAGTTCTCTTCACTAATTTTTCCATTTTATTAATTTATCAACAAGCGTGAATACTAATATACTTATCATCCAAACCATTAAAGCTGATGCACAGATATCAGTAAAATAATGCCCACCTTGAAGCCATCGCACTATACCAACAGTAACTGCACCAATCAATGACAATACTACGCCAAGTTTACGACGGCTATAGGCAATGAATGGAATACCGATAAATGCTCCAATTGACTCGTGACCAGAAGGAAAGCTATTATCTTTGGGCATATCAAAGTGTGGCTGCCACGGTAGCGAGAAATTGCTATTGTCACGAATTACTTGATACGGACGAGCGCGACCCCAGTGTTCTTTAAAAGTCAAGTTAACAAGCAAACCAGGCCCTAATGCTAAACCTAAAAAGCTAACCAAAAACATTCGCTTTACGAGTAAATTATTTCGATTAAATAAAAACATAATCAACGGCACTGCAATTATAAGTATAGTCGCTACAGCTACAGAGTCATATATCACTTTACACCAAGGTGCTATTTCACCATAAAATTTGCTTTGCTCTAAATTATATGGAACTACCGCCAACTGCTGGTCTAAATATGGGCTTAATCCAAGAACAATTACTAATAATATTCCTAGAACAATAAATAACTTTAATTTCATCAAATCTTCATACATATTCGTGTTTATAGAAAGTAAATTTTATCACATAATTTAAATTACCAATAATCCAATATAAATTGGCTAAGTGAATTAATACTTACTATTGTGCTACAATGGTTCTCTGTTAAAGAATTTTAAAGGAACAAGTAATGCATAACTTTACTTACCATAACCCAGTGAAAATCATTTTTGGTAAAAATACCATTGTAGAAATTAAAAACCAAATTCCAGCCAATAGCACAGTATTGTTGGCTTATGGCGGCGGATCAATTAAAGCTAATGGTGTTTACCAACAAGTAATTAAATCTCTAAGCGAGTGCAAGGTAATTGAATTTTCAGGAATTGAAGCTAATCCTGATTATGATACGCTAATTAAAGCAATTGATATTTGCAAACAAGAAAAAGTTGATTACATTTTGGCTGTTGGTGGCGGTTCTATTATTGATGGTTGTAAATTAATTGCTATTGGTGCTCATTATAATGGTGATCCATGGGAAATATTAACTAAACCAAACTACAAAGCAACATCAGCAATTAAGCTTGGTACAGTGCTTACGCTTCCTGCAACTGGCTCAGAAATGAACTGTGGCTCGGTAATTTCACGCCGTACAACTGGTGCTAAATTAGCTTTCATGAATGACTTAGTTTATCCGACATTTTCGGTACTGGATCCAGAAACGACTTATAGTCTGCCAAAGCGTCAACTACAAAACGGTATCATTGACCCATTCATCCACGTAACAGAGCAATACCTAACAACTGATATCAATACAGATATTCAAGATGGCTTTGCTGAAACTGTTTTACGCACCTTAATTAAAGTAGGTAAGGATATCGTGAATGGCACACAAAATTATGACACACGTGCGAATTGGATGTGGGCTGCAACTAATGCATTAAATAATATTATTGGTATCGGCGTTGATCATGATTGGGCTACTCATATGATTGGGCATGAATTAACTGCTAAATACAATTTAGACCATGCTCAAACATTAGCTATTATTGCTCCTCAAGTGTGGCGTTATCAATTTAAAGCAAAAATGGCTAAATTAGCTAAATTTGGACGCAATGTATGGGGCTTGGAGAATCAAGACTCTGAGATAGTTGCCACTCAAGCAATTATTCTTACAGAAGAATTTTTCCATTCGTTAGATGTAAAAACTAAATTATCTGATTATGAAATTAATCCAGATATTGAAGCATTGACTAGTAATCTATTTAAGTATAGCCAAACAGCCTTAGGGGAAAATCAAGCAATTGATAAAGATGCAGTTACTAAAATTATTGAAATGGCTAAGTAACTACGTGGTGCACCCAACTGGGATCGAACCAGTGACCTTCAGTTTCGGAAACTGACACTCTATCCAACTGAGCTATGAGTGCAAGATTAGTCGCGTATTTTAGCATAAAAAAAGAAGTTCAAAATTGAACTTCTTTTTTTATAACTTATTCAGCGAACTAGTTATTGTGGTTTGTCTTCTTTCCACTTAACTACGATAGCGCGTTTACCATGAGTGCTGCCGTTTAAATTATTTAAACAAGCTTCAGCTTCTTCGTGGCTAGACATTTCTACGAAACCGAAACCACGGCTACGTCTTTGATCGTCAACAACAACTTTACCATACACAACAGTACCATATTGACCAAAAATAGATTTAAGTGCTTCTGTATCAATAGCCCAGTCTAAACCAGCAACGAATAATTTTGTATTCATAATAACCCATATAAAAAAATAATAAAATAATAAATAGCAGAATATGAAACCTAATTAAACTAAAGTTCAATATTCTGAAAGAATCCTGTTTGCTTCGGTTTAAATAACACCCAACATCTGTTGTCGATGATTATAACACACAACAATAGAAAATCAACTAAATAAGCAAATTAAAACATGATAAAATCAATGCTATTAATCTTTATGTTGCAAAAAACATCACCATAGCAACTAACATTTTCAATAAAACATAATTAAAACAAAAGGATATCTAGAAGTGCGCACAAATTATTGCGGTAACATTACAAATGAGTATATTGATCAAATTGTCACTTTAAAAGGCTGGGTAAATAAGCGTCGCGACCTAGGTGGATTGATTTTTATTGACTTAAGAGATCGTGAAGGTATTGTACAAGTTGTCGTTGAACCTGAAAGCACGTGTTTTAATGATGCAAACCAAGTTAAAAATGAATATGTGATTGAAGTTACTGGATTAGTAAGAATACGTCCAAATCCAAATAAAGAAATTAAAACAGGTGGCATTGAGGTAGTTGGACAAAAAATTACTATATTAAATATAGCACAACAAACTCCGATATTGGTTGATGAAGAAGGTGTCAGCGAGGCTAACCGTTTAGCTCATCGTATCATTGATTTACGCGGACAAAAAATGCAGCATAATATTATTTTGCGTAGCAAGTTAAGCCGTGCGATTCGCGACTACTTAGATGGTCAAGGTTTCTTAGATATCGAGACACCTTTTCTTACTCGCTCTACACCTGAGGGTGCTCGTGACTTTTTAGTTCCATCACGCGTACATAAAGGTGAGTTTTATGCGCTTCCGCAGTCGCCACAATTATTTAAGCAATTATTGATGGTGGCTGGTTTTGATAAATACTATCAAATTGTACGTTGTTTTCGTGATGAAGATTTACGAGCAGATCGTCAACCAGAATTTACACAAGTCGATATCGAGACATCATTCTTAACTGAAACAGAAATTCGCAATATGGCTGAAGGATTAATTCGTCATGCATTCAGAAATGTTTTAAATGTTGAATTACCTGAATTCCCAGTAATGACATACCAAGATGCTATGTATTATTATGGTTCTGATAAACCAGATTTACGATTAGAAGAATTTAAATTTATTGATTTAACAGCAGAGTTTAAAGACTGTGGATTTAAAGTATTTGCTGATGCGGCAAACAATCCAGCTGGAAGAATTGTTGCTCTTAAACTGCCTGCAACAGTTACGCTATCACGTAAAGATTTAGATGAATTAACAAAATTTGTTGGTATTTATGGTGCTAAAGGTTTACCTTATATCAAAGTTAATGACGCAAGCAAGCCTAGTGATGAAGGTTTACAGTCACCAGTCGTAAAATTCCTATCTAGTGAAGAATTAGCA
>RXKI01000016.1 GCA_003962895.1 Neisseriaceae bacterium | reverse complement strand
GCCGGTAGAGCAGCGGACTTTTAATCCGTTGGTCATGAGTTCGAATCTCATCCGCTCCACCAATTGTTAACTTCTTATACTATCGCTGCTGTTAATTGAATTTCTACTAAATATTCTGCATGAGCCATGTTAGCTTCCACGCATGCACGGGATGGTGCTGTATTTTCTGGCAACCAATTATCCCAGATTGTATTAAATTCACCAATTTGACGAATATCTTTTAAAAAGATCGTTACGCTCAGAATATTAGATTTGCTACTGCCATATTTAGTTAATCCCGCTTCAATTAGACTCAGCAACTCTTTAGTTTGCTCAGATATGTTTGCTGTTGTCGTTGCCGGTACTTCCACCATATACACAACATTATTAAAAACCGTTGCATCCGACCACCGCTTTGTCGTTCCAAATCTTTTGATATTCATTTAATACTCCTAAAACATGACTTGAGAATTGATATTTTAGCTTAAAAATGTAGTCATGATATAATATTAATTAATCTGATAACTTTTTAAATTTGTCAAAATTATGCATGAAAAACATCACCTATTTTCAAAAGAGTTCAATATCCGTTGGCAAGACATGGATGCTTACCAACATGTAAATCATACAATTTATTTTGTTTATATGCAGGAGTGTCGAATAGCTTGGTTACAATATCACAATGTCAATATGGACGGTGTTGGACGTGCGCCAATAGTAAGCGAGATATCTTGTAAATACCTTAGACCAATTACATTCCCACAAGAAATAACTATTGATTTATATTTCACTCATCGCGCTGGCAGACGAATATATTTCTATCAAGAAATTAAAGATAAAAATAACCCATCAGTTATCTTTGCAACAGGTGCAATTACAGTGGTATGGATTGATACTACCTCAGGTCGTAGCATTTCTCCACCTAAAGAATATGATTACATATTAGAAACCCCTGAACTTGTAAATACGTAAGAAACAAATGAATAATATTATCCACGTATTAGAATCAAATAACTTACTGCTAATATTTCTCAGTGTAGGTGTTGGTGCTATTGTTGGTAATATAAAATTTGGTGGATTTAAGCTTGGTGAAACAATAGGAGCTTTACTTGCTGGTATATCATTGAGTTTTCTGGGTTTTGCCACTGATCATGAATTAAGTACCATGTGCTTTTCTATCTTTATGTTTGCAACTGGCTATGGCAGTAGTGAAAATATAATGTCAGTTTTCAAAAAAGTATCGTATAAACATGTGCTCCTAACCGTCTTTATTATGCTCTTTGCTTGGCTTATTGTTTTATTTAATGTACGCGTATTAGGATTTAATAAAGCAATGGCAATTGGTAGCACTTCGGGGTTGCTTACTAACTCTGCTATTATTGGAGTTGCAACTGATACTCTTGGTAATGCTGCTAATACAACTTCATTTAGTGCAGATTTAGCCGAATCATTTTCAATCGCATACTTTATATCTATGTGCTTTACTGTTATATGGTGTTCTGTTGCTATAGAGTGGATTTTCAAACGCAAAATTAAAACCGACGCACTAGAAAATGGTAAGTTATTTAATGAATCATTCTATGATGAGAGCATTCATTTTAAATCAAAGCGCCCATTAGTAGTTATATCAATTGGGTTAACGCTTGGGTTCCTCTTGGGAGCTGTTAAAATAGAAATGCTTGGTGTACATTTCGTAATTGGCTCGCTTGGATGTTTAATTTCTGGAATTATAGTAGGCAAAATTAGTTTTAAAAAGGCTCATATTTCATACATGCAAGAAAGCGAAGTAAATCTTTTACAGTCATTTGGCTTATCAACGTTTATTGCTGCAATTGGGCTTACGGCTGGCTCAAACATCCTAAAGAACTTCTCGCATAATGGATTTATGCTAATTAAGGTGTGCACACTTGAAAGTGCTCTATTACTGATTTTAGCTACACTAGTTGGTAAGTTTATCTTACGCTACAAAAACATAGCTGAATTTGGCGGAGCATTAGCTGGTGCTCGTGGTGCTAGTGCTGGGTGCGCAGTTGTACTTGATAAAGCAGAAAACAACTATCCTATTCCAAGTTTCGTCGTGACATTTATACTGTCAAATTTGATTTCAATCATGTTTGCTCCATTAATTATTTTTATGTTATAAAACTATGAGTATAGATTTAGAAAAGCAAATACTCCGGAGCAAAATGCTAGAAAAGCGAAAATTGCTAACGAATACTCAAGTAAATGATGCTAGTCATTCATTATTGAACAATTTAAAAGACATATTGTTGCCAGTAAAAAACGTTGCGATTTATCATGCTTATAAAAATGAAATTTCATTAGAGCAAACTATTCAATATTTACTTGCTCAACACAAAAGAATCTATAAACCTATTGCATACAAATCATCACGAATAATGCGATTTGATATAGTGAATGATTTAAGCAAAAATAATGTTTTTGCTGATGAAAATTACAATTATAAACAAGAAATAGAATGCTATAATTTGGACTTAATTTTATTACCATTGGTTGCAGTTGATAATGATGGCTATCGACTTGGACAAGGTGGTGGCTACTATGACTCAACTTTTGAAAAACGTAACCCAAATACAATCCTATGTGGGGTTGGCTATCAATGGCAATATGTTAATTCTGTACCACATGATAAATTTGATATCAAACTTGATATGTTTGTCAGTGATGAGAAAACTACTTATTTTAAATAACACTTTTGGACAAAACCATGCAATTTATTGATCTAAAAAAACAATATGAACTAATCAAAGATGATGTACTTAATGAAATTAATCAAGTACTAGACTCAGGGCAATACATTATGGGCGATAAAGTCCGTGAACTTGAGATTGTTCTTGAAAATTATACTGGTTCAAAAAACTGCATTGGTGTTTGCGATGGTACAAAAGCATTATTAATTGCATTGATGGCACTAGATATTAAACCAGGTGATGAGGTAATCGTACCAGCATTTACCTTTATAGCAACAGCTTCAATGGTTGCATTACTTGGCGCAAAACCTGTGTTTGTGGATATTGATGAGAACACATATAATTTAGATCCAAATAAAATTGAAGCGCTAATTACTAGCAAAACTAAAGCAATTATTCCAGTTAGTTTATATGGTCAATGTGCTGACTTTGATGCAATTAATCAAATTGCAGCTAAACATAATTTAGTTGTAATTGAAGATGGTGCACAAAGCTTTGGTGCAACGTACAAAAATCGTCAATCATGTAATTTGACAACTATTGCAACAACAAGCTTTTTCCCATCGAAACCCCTTGGTTGCTATGGTGATGGTGGTGCAATCTTTACTAATAATGATGAACTTGCACAAAAAATTAAATGGATACGTGTGCACGGACAAGATAAACGTTATCATCATGCAGTATTAGGTTTAAATGGGCGATTAGATACTTTACAAGCTGGGGTTCTTTTGTCAAAAATGCGTATATTTGCTAACGAAGTTAAATTACGTGATCAAGTAGCAAAGCGTTATGATGAATTGTTTAAAGATGCAAATTGCACGACTCCATTTATTGCAAATGGCAATACTTCGGTATATGCCCAATACACGCTACAAGTAGATAATCGCGCAGGTTTAATCGAGCATCTAAATGCAAATGGCATTCCAACAGCAGTTCACTATCCAATTCCACTACATAAGCAACCTATCTTCACAAAAGATTACCAAGGACAAGATTTGTCAATTAGCGAGCGAATTGCAAGCCGCGTGATTAGCTTACCTATGCACCCATATTTAGACGAGAAAACTCAAGATACGATTGTGGACGCAGTAAAAAAATTTCTTAACTAAGTAAGTGGCTTACTATATTTAACAACAAACCTTCATAAAATTGAAGGTTTTTCTTTTATTAGTTCTTAAAATTAAGTACAAAAACACCATAAATTATTAATTAGATGATACAATAAAACTCATCTTTTGAAATCATTCTGATATCTAGATTTATTGATTCTCCACGTTATTATTTATATAGGCATATCTGTACAAGTGTCTATATAGATGATAATGTTTTATGCTTTTATCATCTTGTTTATAAACTGTTTTGAAAGCATTTTTATGGTACTTGCAGATATCAATAGTCAGAAGCACCCTCGTGGTCTCTATTTTTTATTCTTCACTGAGATGTGGGAGCGTTTTAGCTTCTATGGTATTAGTGGGATATTAGTCTTATATGTAACTAAGCAACTTCATTTACCAGATGGTGAGGCTGGTCTTCTATCTGGTGCTTATATGGCATTCACATTCTTAGCACCAATTTTAGGTGGTTGGGTGGCTGATAAATTTATTGGCTATGTCGTATCGGTCACAATTGGAGCAATACTAATATTTGCAGGAAATGTGATTTTAGCTATCCCATCATTTGATATACAAGGCGTTTATGCAGGTCTTGCTGTGGTCGCGATTGGTACAGGGTTTCTAAAATCTACTGTATCTGTGCTACTTGGTCAACTATATGATAAAAAAGATGTTAAACGTGATGCAGCATACACTATTTTCTACATGGGTATTAATCTAGGATCAATTTTAGCTGGATTAATTATTGCTTATGTTGCCGAAAACATTAACTGGCACTATGGTTTTGCATTAGCTGCTATGGGCATGTTGCTTGGCCTAATTATATTTTTAATTGGTTTTAAAAAGCATAACTATTCTGATATCTCAAACATTGTTCGCCATGAAAATTTAAAACAAAAATTAGCTGGTATTCCTTGCTCAATATTATTGGTCCTAGGAACTATTGCTGCAATTTTTATCATGTACACACTATTAAGCGATCCTGGCAAAACAAAAATAGTGATTACATTCATTAGCTTTGGCTTGTTAATTTATATAGCAATACTTGGGATTAGAGCTAAAACATCGATTGAACGTAATCAATTATTCTCAATTCTAGTGTTCATCGTTACCGCTATCTTCTTCTGGTCGTTATATAAACAATCATTTAATTCATTAGCCTTGTTTATTGATCGTGATACAGATAAAGTCTTTATGGGGCATGCGATACCAACCAGTATGTTTGTGTTAGTACCAAACTCATTGTTCTTGGTTGCTTTGGCTGGATTGTTTGCTAACTTCTGGATTAAGATGGAGCAAAAAGGTAAACAAATTTCTGCACCTGCTAAATTCTTAATTGGTCTGATTTTTACAATTGGTTCGTTTGCAACATTTGCTTTTGGTGCATACCTTGCATATGTTAGTGGTAATCAGAGTTCTATGTTTTGGCCATTACTAGGTATTTTCTTATTAACTTGTGCAGAGTTATGCATTTCACCAGTTGGATTATCAATTGTAAGTAAAATGTCACCTACTCATTTATCTGGATTTTTGATGGGTGCTTGGTTCCTAGCTAGCTCTATTGGATCTTATGTGTCGGGATTATTATCAAGCTTTGTAAGTATTCCAGAAGGTACAGTGGATGTTAAAGTTACAGCTAATGCATACTTTGGTTTATTCTCAAATTGTACTATTGGGATGCTAGTGGTTGCTATAATCTTTGCAATATTACTACCAAAAATTAAACGACTTACTTCAGATAAATAGAAAAATAAAAAGCTTGTCTTTTTAGACAAGCTTTTTTAATTAAGTAACCTTAAAAATTAATTGGCACTCGTTTGTAATTCTTGTTTGAATTTACGTGCGCTTTGGATATCTTTTTTATGAGCCTTATCCTTATAATGTGCAATATTATGCGCTAAGTCATCTTTTAATTGATCAATAGCTGCGTAAATATCTTCAGCTTCCACTAATGCACCAAAATTTTTTTCAGGAGTTTTAATGCTAACTTCCGCATAAAATATCTTTCCATGGTGGTGATGATTGCTAACTTTACCTAAACGTAAGTTAAAATCTGCATTTTCGCCTTGTGAAGGTAAGTATTTATCTAAAGCAGAAAGCTTTTCAGTTGCATAATCTTTGATTGCATCAGTTAAATCAAAATCTTTGCACAAGATAGATAAGTTTTTCATAACGATTCCTTTCTGTTATAAGAATCAAAAGAAGTATTTTCAATTGAAATTATACTCCGAATTGTTTATAAAGATACAAGTATTTTTTGATATTACTTTCGAGTAAACATGCGGTCTATGATAGAATTTGCCCATAATTTATTGTTTGAATTGGAAAAGTTGTGTTTAACTGTTTTGCGACTACTAGTCGTGGTTTAGAAGAATTATTAAGTGAAGAATTAAGAGCTTTAGGCGCAACAAATACTAATGCCGTAAATGCAGGGTTAGAATTTAGAGCATCAATGAATGATATCATACGAATGAATTTACATTCACGCTTAGCAAGCCGCATTATGATTCAGCTTGGTGTAAGTGGTTATAGAAATGACGATAGCGCTGAAGATATTTATCGCTTGGCACATAAAATAGATTGGCAAAAATGGTTTCATGTCGGCAATACAATTAAAGTTGCAACTAATGCTGTTAATTCACCGCTGAAAAGCCTAGAGTTTGTTACGCTAAAAGTTAAAGATGCAATCTGTGATCATTTCAATGAACATGTTGATTCACGCCCAAGCGTTGATAAAATGAATCCTGATATTAGAATTTACAATTTTCTGACTAAAGATAGTGTGACTATTTATCTGGATACTTCCGGAGAGACTTTATTTAAACGTGGGTATCGTAAACTTAAACTTGAAGCGCCAATTAAAGAAAACCTTGCTTTTGGCTTGATTAAATTAAGTGGTTGGACACCTGATAAACCATTTTATGATCCAATGTGTGGTAGTGGAACTTTGGCTGTTGAAGCAATTAGCTATGGACTTAATATTGCACCTGGACTAAATCGTACATTTGCTTTTGAGCAGTTTGTTAATTTTGATAAAAACTACTACGAAAACATGAAAACTCAAGCAAAAAATGCGATTAAAAAAGATCAAAAATTACAAATATTTGCTAGTGATATTAATCGCAAAGCAGTTGAAATTGCCAAACAAAATTTCCAACAAATTGGCTTAGATAAATATGTAAAATTTGACCATGGTGATTTTATTTATAAGAAAGCACCAGCTGAAAATGGCGTATTGATTACTAACCCTCCATATGGTATACGCCTAGATGAGCAAGATAATCTAGCAAATTTATATCCGCAAATTGGCAGCACTTTGAAAAAATGTTTTTCTGGTTGGGATTGCTATTTCTTTACTGGGGATTTACGCATGCCAAAATTAGTTCGTTTGAAACCTACGCGTAAAGTTCCATTATTCAATGGCGCTTTAGAATGCCGTTTATATGAATTCAAAATGGTTAGTGGATCAAATCGTAAAATCAAAGAGTAATAGTTATGGCAATTACAACAGATAGATTAATAATCCGCAAGCTCCGTGAAGATGATGCGGAGTTTATACATAAACTGGTTAATCAAAAATCTTGGCTGAAATATATTGGTACGCGAAATGTTAATAATTTAGATGATGCTAAGAACTACATCCAGAAGATAAATGATGACATGTATAAAACACATGGCGTTGGTCTATGGTGTGTTACTCTCAAAGAAACTAAACAAGCAATCGGTATCGCAGGACTAATTAAACGCGATACACTTGATCATCTCGATTTAGGTTTTGCAATTCTTGATAAATTTGCTAAAAATGGCTTTATCAGTGAGTCATGTCAAGCGATTATTGAGTTTGCCAAATACAATACAGAAGAAGACAGAATCTTAGCTATTGCTATGCCAAATAATCGTAAATCACATAAAGTATTAATTAAATTAGGCTTTGCAAAAATAGGCAATATCGAAAATCATCAGCAAAAAGATGTATTAAATTTATTTGAATTAAAATTAGCTATATAACCACGCTTTATTAATTCAATTCATATAGTTTGAAAGGACAACTTAATTATGCAAAAGAACAAACCAGGGTTTTCTATATTTTTCCTCACCGAAATGTGGGAACGCTATGGTTTTTATGTTCTGCAGTCCTTACTTATATTTTTCGCTGTAAAAAAACTTGGAATATCCGACAAAGATGCTTATTCTTTAGTTGGATCATTCACAGCACTTGCTTATGTAAATAGTATCTTTGGTGGCTATATCGCCGATCGCATGATTGGTTATGATTATTCGGTTATTGCTGGAACTCTATTGCTATGTGCAGGGTATTCTGTTTTGTCGGTACTTAGTTATAATTTTGATTTATTTATCTTGGGACTTGCAATTATCACTATTGGTACAGGAATGCTAAAGCCAAATATTTCTAGTATGCTTAGTATCTTATACAAATATAATCCTGAACAAAAAGATTACGGTTACACATTATTCTACATCGGCATTTATTTTGGTGCTATTGGCGGTAGCATGATTGGTGGATATATCAAAGAATATCTGGGCTGGATGGCTGTTTTTGCTTCTGCATCTATTGGTTTGTTTGTCGCGTTTCTAATCTTTTCATGGGGTCGCAAACATTACAACCTTTACGATGAAAGAGAAGTAAAAGTAACTACGCGCAATATATGCCTAGCATTTTTGATTATTATAGGTATTATTGCAATTAGTTATTTTGGACTTAGAAATGAGGTATTATCTGAAATAATGTTTGCCATCATTGCAGTAGCAAGCGTTGCTTACATCACATATAACCTATTCAAACTACAAGGTGCTGCACGCAGAAAGTTATTCGCCTTTCTTATTTTTGTAGTCATATCAACGTTATATTGGGCGATTTATTTCCAACAGTTCTTCTCAGTTAGTTTATGTACTGATCGCGTAACCAGACTTACTCTTCCTGAAAGCACATTAACTGGATTTGAATCTCTGGGCGTAATTTTGTTTGGTCCATTGGTTAGTTGGCTATGGTTTAAATTACAGCAAAAACAAATTAATACTCCGATTACCGTTAAATTTAGTTTAAGTTTTTTATTTAATGCCATAGGATTTCTTTGTTTAGTTATTGGATTACATTATGCTGAGCAACATGGTGTATTGTTATCACAATGGGTAATTGTTGGTTGCTATTTACTTATTGCAACAGGTGAATTATTTATCGCTCCAATTGGTCTTTCAATGGTGAGCACACTTACACCTCCAGCATTAAACGGTGCAATGATGGGTGTATTCCTAATGTCAATTGGCTTAGGTGGTAAATTAGCTGGAATTCTTGCGCGTATTTCTTCTACTGATGGGACTAATGATGTTTTGCATTTGCAGTATATTTATAGTCATGAATTTACTATATTTAGCATAATGAGTATTACTGTATTTGTCTTATGCTTATTGTTAGTCAAACCATTAAATAAATTAATGAAATAACTACTTAGAGTAAAAAAACAATATGTGGATTAAACCTGTAGAATTAATTGGCAAACACGTGAAACTTCTACCATTGACGCACGACTATATTGCTGATTTAGAAGAAGCCATTCTTGATGGTGAGATATATAAATTATGGTACACCGCAGCACCACAACCAGATAAAATTAGTGAAGAAATAGATAAACGACTAAAGTGGCAACAGGATGGATTTATGGTGCCATTTGTAGTAATTGACACTCTTACTAACAAATCTGTCGGCATGACTACATATTGCCGAATTGACGAAACCAATCGCCGCGTGGAAATTGGCTTTACTTGGTATCGTAAAAGCGTACAACGCACCGCGTTAAATACCGAAGCTAAATTCATGCTGTTACGCCATGCTTTCGAATCACTAAATGCAGTTGCTGTAGAGTTTAGAACTAACCAATTTAATTTCAAAAGTCGACAAGCGATTGAAAGATTAGGTGCAAAATTAGATGGTATATTACGAGCTGCAAGATTATATCCAGATGGCACTACTTGTGATGGTTATGTGTATAGCATATTACAATCTGAATGGCCAGCAGTTAAAAAGCATTTGTCTTTTAAGTTACACGGTTAAATTTTTACAATGCAATCTATAGACAATAATCAAAGCTTTAAACTACAGAAAGATGAGCGAAAAGTACTCTGGCTTTCATCATTAGGTGGAATGCTTGAGCTTTATGACTTTGCAATCTATGGAACATTTGCGATATATTTTGCCAAGCAATTTTTCCCAAGCCATGATGGTTTCATTGGTATTTTAGAAACTTACATGGTGTTCTTACTTGGCTTTGTACTTCGCCCGATTGGTGGAATAATTTTCAGTCATATTGGCGATGAAGTTGGGCGTAAAAAAGTATTGGTTTATACTGTATTTTTGATGGGGATTTCATCATTAGGAATTGCAGTATTACCAACATATGCACAAATTGGAATAGCCGCACCTCTGCTATTAATGCTAATGCGAGTACTACAAGGCTTTGCAGTTGGTGGAGAAGTTCCAACTACATTTGTCTATATCAGCGAGTATTTGTCAAATAAGCGCATATTTGCGTTTAGCTTCGTTATGGGCGGAATTTTTAATGGATATTTACTAGCATCACTGATTAATTTTGCGCTAAATAATTTATTTAGTCAAGACTTTCTTTATCAATATGGTTGGCGAATTCCTTTCATCATCGGTGGACTGATTTGCTTAATAAGCTATAAAATCCGTGAAAATCTGCATGAGACAGAAGCCTTTCAAGAGATTAAACATAAAGAAAAATACCCAGCTGTAATTATCTTTAAAAACTATAAAACTCAGCTAATTTGTGGTGCGTTTATGTCTGCTGCTCAACAAGTTTTTAGTGTTGTTGGTATTATTTATATCCCAACATATTTTAATCAGATACTGCACGTGGATACGATAAATATTGCTGAGATTTTGACTGTTGGCTTATCAATTTTTATTGCTGTCATATTAGCTCTAGGCTGGTTATTTAGGCGTGATAATGTCAATATAGCTAAAATACTAATCTTTGGCGCAATCCTTAATACATTTACAATTTCATTAGCTTTTTATCTAATGAAATTACATATGTTTACGCTTGGCTATGGATTATTACTTATCCCGCACTGTATTTTTGGCTTATTTATCCCATTATATATCACGACAATTTTTCCAACCAATATACGCCTAAGCGGGGTATCGCTAAGCTATAATATTTCAATCGTACTATTTGCAGGAACTACGCCAATATTAATTACAATGTTAATCAAAGCTACGCAAATGATTTATATTGCTCCGGCTGTTTGCATGATTATGTTCTTGATTTTAGGATGTTGTGCAATGCTCGTTTCCTCTAAATCATCTGACATAAAATAATTCTATGAACATTATGGAATATCATGCCCAGTATAAGCTGTCCAAATTTTAAACCAATCATCACGAGTGAGTTTTATCTGCTGACTCGTTAATGTTTGCGAATACGTATTTATGCAAGTAATTGATATTACCGTTATCAACAAAATGCTCATGTGATAACACAGATGCTCAAAAGCAATATAAAGACTCTGCAGTTAAAAAACATTTATTATTTATACTTAATGACTGGTACGTTTATTTTTATAATAAATCATTCAAAAACTCACTCATCTTCTGTAATTGGAGTGATTGATAATCGATTACCTTTTTGCAAAACTTTCATAGAAGATAATTCTGAATATTCGCGGAGTTCTTTTATTGAAACATAACGAGTCTTTTTCTCAAATTTTATATCTACACACCACTTTAGTGATTTTCCGCTAGTTGATTTTGGCTCGTAATAGTCACTATTGATATCAAATTGTAGGCTATCTGGGTGAGCATTGGTAGCAACTGTACAAATCCCGTAAATTCCTGATTATTTACATGAAGAATGCCAAAAAATCACTTTATCGCCAATTTGCATATCATCGCGCATAAAATTGTGAGCTTGATGTTTTTTGTAATATTTTGAGGGACTGTCACAGATTCTGCACATGATGGCACAAGTAATTTTATTTGCTTCGGTTATGGTTGGTGTGACAACACTATTATTTTGTACAACATATGTCTGTAATATCTTGATAGTTAATAGTGAGTATTGTATTGGGTAAGTTTAAAACAATCTAGATTATGTCATCTTTTGGTTTTCTTAATTTTTCATTATTAATAATTTGCCTACTAGATGAAGGGATAATTTAATTTTCTATCCATATGTCTTAAGGCGAGAATTTGTTATTTAGCTGACTAGTGAAGTGTGTTGGCTATTAGACTATTTAGATATATGTATCATATATGTTATTAAATAGAAATATTTGGTGGTATTTTTGTTTGTTTATAGTATTCATAACTTTATAGCTGATCAAGGCGGTACTAAATGGGGTAATGCATCTAATGCAATTACCAATGCTAATATGGGTAAGATCAATAGTAATTTTGCTGGTGCTCAAGCAGTTTTTAATC
>RXKI01000073.1:31003-34823 GCA_003962895.1 Neisseriaceae bacterium | reverse complement strand
TACCGATGACCAAACAGGTCGAGGAAATTAAGTATGATGGTAGTAGTGATGTAGATAAGCGCAATCCATTACGGACAATATTGCATCTTATCTCTACAAATTTATTTAATAATAAATCTGTGATTGCACGTAGTTATAATCCTGGTAACATTGCAAGTACATCATATGGATCTGAAGATTTTTATAAATCAACAGAGTTTCAAAATGACTATAATGCACGTTATAGACTTGAGAATGCTTTAAGTAATGCAATACCCGCAAATGATAAGCCTTATCAGATGATGGGCGTAATACCTGTGCTTACTAGCTCAAGTAAAACTACGGCTGGTTCATCAACGACTATTATTTCTAAGGTTGTATTGACCGATAGTGCTGGAAACATCTGGAATCCTAATTTTAGAAGTGGCGGAGCCGATAATGTTGATAGATTTAACGATGATACGCTGTACTTTAACCTTGTTATAGATAATAACACAGGAGTTGCAGTAGTTGAGAACGCTAAATTTTATGAATATCATTGGAAGTTTGGTGATAGCAATGATAAATCATACAACAACATGATAATGTTATCTCATGATAAAAACTCTGATGATTGTTGGCATAAAGGTGCTAATCACTATACGCCAACTTGTGTGTCATCAACTTGGAATGATAACGTCGACATGACAACTTTACAAATAGAAGATCATGGATTAGGCGATTTTGCTAGAGTGGTTGATAAATCTGGTAATACAGATATCTTGACGCCATATGCAAATTCCAAATTATATCCACTACCTTCTTCAGGCGCTGGTCAAGGTGTTCTTCTTGCTTTATATGATCCTACAACCTTTAATATTTATATTGAAGCATACAAATTAACTGACTTGTACTTCTTTGACCAATTTTCTATTGTTGGTGGTGGCTATGGTAAGTACTGGGAAAATAATAATAAAGGTTTTATAACAGACCTATGGTATCGTGGCATGTTTGATCAATATAGAGATACTGATGAGCATATCCCTCATGGCTTACGCCTTGTTCCTATGACGCCAGACTTGATTACTAAAGTAGCGGGTAAGATTGATGGAAATACTAAAAAACAACCATTATTACCTAGTTATCATTTCTAACATTTTTAAGCCACCATTATTGGTGGCTTTTTAAATTTATCTTATTGCTTAAGCTTATCTAATTCAGTTAAGAACTTTAGACGTTCGCTAATCCGAGCTTCAAATCCTTGATTAGTCGGTGTGTAAAAATTTGTATTACTAATATGTTCTGGTAAATATTGCTCATTTGGCACATAATGATTTGGATAATCATGCGCATATTTATACTCTTTGCCATAGCCTAGTTCAGACATTAATTTAGTTGGTGCATTGCGTAAATGAATTGGTACTGGATATGCAGGATTATTATCAATAAAATTCATCAGATTATTATATGCTAATTCAAGTGAATTACTTTTATTGGTCGAAGCTAAATATGTCACCGCACCAGCCAAAGCTAGTTCTCCTTCAGGTGAGCCAAGACGTTCGTAAGTTTGTAGTGCGTTACTTACAACTGTTGCTGCATTGATATCCGCTAAGCCAACATCCTCCCACGCAATTCGAAGTAATCTTCTACCGATATAGAGTGGATCGGTGCCGCTTTTTAGCATTCTACCAAACCAATATAATGATGCATCTGGATTTGAACCGCGAATTGATTTATGTAGTGCCGAAATTAGATTGTAAAACTCTTCACCACCTTTATCAAATACTTGAATGTGTTTGGGTAATATTTGCTTTATTTGCTGAAGAGTAATTTGCCCAGTGGTAGTTGTATCATTGAGTAATTGAAGGATATTAATAATATTACGTGCATCACCATTACTTAGGCTAATAATGTACTCTTTAGCTTCATTATCAAAATCATTTTCTCGTTGTAAAGCGATTAATGATTTATTTACAATTTGACCTAATTCATCTGCCGAAAGCTGGTTCAAGACATAGACTTGCATTCTTGATAATAGGGCTTTATTTAATTCAAATGATGGATTCTCAGTTGTTGCTCCAATTATCGTGATTAGTCCATTTTCTAAGTGATGTAAAAATGCATCTTGCTGGATTTTATTAAATCTATGTATCTCATCAATGAAAATAATCGTTGGCTTAGGAAGTAATTCATTTGCAAAGTTCTCTGCTTGATTGAGTGCTTCTTTGATTTCCTTAATACCACTAAATATTGCAGATAATTCGATTATATTGCAGTCGAAACTTGTGGTAATTATTTTAGCTAAAGTTGTTTTTCCGACTCCTGGTGGACCCCATAAAATTATCGATTGAGGTTTTTGATTATGAATCATTTGATAAATTGGAGCATTGGGCTTAACTAAATGCGTTTGTCCAATAATATCATCAAGTTTTTTAGGGCGGAGTATTTCGGCGAGTGGAGTATTCATGATTCTTATGTGTGGCTATAAAAAACAAAAAGCTCTGCCAAAAGTAGCAGAGCTTTCTTGATAATTAAATTACGCAAATTTAGCTTGTAAATTTTTATCTAAGGCATCAAGGAAATCTTCAGTATTTAAGTACTGATCTTGTGCTACTTTATTCCCATGAATACAAACTGCCAAATCTTTAGTCATTTTGCCAGATTCAACTGTTTCAATACAAACTTGCTCTAATTTATTACAGAAATCAACTAATGCTTGATTGTTATCTAAGCGTCCACGATGAGCTAAGCCACGAGTCCATGCAAAGATTGATGCAATTGGATTAGTTGAAGTCTTTTTGCCAGCTTGGTGATCACGGTAATGACGAGTAACTGTACCATGTGCAGCTTCAGCTTCCATTGTTTTACCATCTGGAGTCACTAATACTGATGTCATTAAACCTAATGAACCGAAACCTTGTGCAACTGTATCTGATTGTACGTCGCCATCATAGTTTTTACATGCCCATACGAAATTACCATGCCATTTAAGAGCTGAAGCAACCATGTCATCGATTAAACGGTGTTCGTATGTGATTCCAGCTGCGTCAAATTTAGCTTTGAACTCTTCTTCATAAACTGCTTGGAAAATATCTTTGAAACGACCATCGTATTTTTTCAAAATAGTATTTTTAGTTGATAGATATAAAGGCCATTTTTTAGATAATGCCATATTGAAACATGATTTAGCAAAACCATAAATTGATTCATCAGTATTGTACATACCCATAGCTACACCATCACCTTGATAGTTATAAACTTCATGAGTTTCAGGTGCGCCATTTTCAGGCGTAAATGTAATTGTTAATTTACCTTTACCTTTAGTTACAAAGTCAACCGCTTTATATTGATCAGCATGAGCATGACGACCAATGATAATTGGTGCCGTCCAATTTGGTACTAAACGTGGCACGTTTTTACATACGATTGGCTCACGGAAAACTGTACCATCTAGGATGTTACGGATAGTACAATTTGGAGATTTCCACATTTTTTTAAGTTTAAATTCTTCTACGCGTGCTTCATCTGGAGTGATAGTTGCGCATTTGATACCAACGTTATATTTTTTAATTGCTTCTGCTGCTTCAACTGTTACTTTATCGTCAGTTGCATCGCGATGTTCCATACCTAAATCATAATATTTGATTTCAACATCAACATACGGAAGAATTAACTTTTCTTTAATAAATTTCCATATGATGCGCGTCATCTCATCGCCATCAAGTTCTACTACTGGATTGTTTACTTTAATTTTTTGCATAAATCTTCCTTTTATATAATTATAATTGCTCAGAATTTTATCATGAAATGATTATCTGAGTTAATTTTGGGTTAAATTAGTCTAAATATACGCGATAGTCTA
>RXKI01000073.1:11319-30818 GCA_003962895.1 Neisseriaceae bacterium | reverse complement strand
TGCTTTAATCGGAGTAGCATCTGTATTTGCTGATTGCGCAGGCATAATTGGTTTTATAACTTTAACTGGTGCCTGTTTTTCAACAACAGCAAGATTGCTTGATTTTTTGATCGAGTTTGGTTGTTGCAACTGTTCATTAAGTTGCTTGATTTTTGATAGGAGTAATTTTCTGTTTTCATCTTTGATATGATATTTTTTATCTAATAACCCAGATAGGGCATCTATTTTTAATGATAATACTTGGCGGTTTTGATTTGTATTCGGCACTGAGCTAATGATAAGTGCCGCTTTTGGATAATTACCTTCGTCAAGATATGCTTGAGTTAATCCTGTATAAGCGTTTACAGGTGGGTTGCCATTTGATATAACTGTCTCAAATAATGTAGTTGCTTCTTCGGTTTTGTGTTTGTAAAGTAAGCAATTTGCTTTATTGGCATTTATTTGATTAATTGCTGTTTGTGAATTGGTGTTGTTTTTTAACTCTAGGTCAGTAGCCTTGTCATACATTTTGTTCAATGAGTCTAATGAACTATCAGTATCAAGATGACACAGAGCCGTAGCGTATGCTGAGAATGCTACTCCATTTTTTGGGTCTAAATCAAAAACTTTGTCATAGCTTTTTGTTGCATTACTTAAATCATTTTGCTGTTCAAATGCTTGAGCTTGAAGTAAATAACTTTGAGGATTCTTTTTATTGATTTGAATTGCTTGGTTAAGCGCTTCTAGTGCTTGATCAGACGACTCATTATCTAAAGCTAATTTTGCTTGATCGATGTAAGTTTGTTCTTGTTGTGAATTACTTGATTTTGGTGATGTGGTTGCGCAACTAACTAATGCTAAAATTGTCACTACAGACAGAAATATATGCTTTTGCTTTGTCATGATTTCACTATTTTGATTAAACTAAGTTGTTAATGATATTAATATGCCGTTAAACTTAATTATAGCATGTCAAAATAGACTAGTCTATAAATTGTTTGATTGCAATTAGCGGAATTTGTATCTACGCCTTGTACTAGTTGTTATATTTTGACAAAAAATGACTTGTTGTGATAAAATAATCTGCTTTATTGTTTAATTTTTATAGGAACTAACCATATGGTAGTTATTCGTTTAGCTCGTGGTGGTAATAAACACCGCCCTTATTTTAGCATTGTAGCTGCTGATTCTCACGCTCGTCGTGATGGTCGTTTTATTGAGAAAATTGGATTCTATAATCCAGTTGCTCCAGAAGGTGTTGAAGCAGTTCGTATCGATAAAGAACGTGTTTCTTACTGGACTTCAGTTGGTGCTCAATTATCACCTGCTGTTAAAAAATTAGTTAAATCTTATAACTAATACAAAAAATATTTCAGAAATGACTATGCCAAGCAATTTAATCGAAATGGGCTATATAGCAGCTCCTTTTGGTATAAATGGCTGGGTGAAAATTAAAACTACTACAGAATTTACTGATTCTTTAGATGATTATTCTGTGTTGTATTTAAGAAGTCCAGATGGTAAAGTTGTTGAAAAAGAAATAGAAAAAAGTTTTGTGCGAGATAATTTGTTTCACGCAAAATTTACAGATACACATGATCGAGACAGTGCTTTTGCATTAAGAGGATCTGTTGTGTGTGTTGATCGGGAAGAATTTCCTGAAGCTGAAGAAGATGAATTCTACTGGGTGGATTTGATTGGTTTAAATGTTTCTAATTGCCAAAATGAGTCTTTGGGAGTTGTAAAAAACTTGATGGAGACAGGTGCTAACGATGTATTAGTTGTTAGAGATGGTGAGACAGAGCGTTTAATTCCTTTTGTCGCTCAGTATGTAATAAATGTCAATTTAGCTGACAAACAAATTACGGTTGATTGGGGTCTGGACTATTGATTATCGGTGTATTATCAATATTTCCTGAAATGTTTGATGCAGTAATTTCCTCAGGAATTGTTGCTCGCGCCAAATCTAGTGATTTGTTTGATTTAATTATTATTAACCCTCGCGATTATACCGAAGATAATTATCGTCGAATTGATGATAAGACTTTTGGTGGTGGCGCTGGGATGGTAATGAAGATAGAGCCTTTGGAGCTTGCCTTAGCTGATTTGAAGCAGAAAATGCTACAAAAAGGTGTGGAAAAACCTTTGGTAATATATCTATCTCCGCAAGGTAAAACTATTCAGCAAAAAGTTGTAAATGATTTTGCAGCTTTGAGTGGGGTGATTTTAGTTTGTGGCAGATATGAGGGGGTTGATGAACGTTTCATTGAACGAAATGTTGATCTTGAACTCTCAATTGGAGACTTTGTGGTTTCTGGCGGTGAATTGCCTGCGATGTTGCTAATTGATAGCATGGTTAGACAATTACCTGGTGCGATGAATAGTTTGGAGTCAGTAGTTAATGATTCATTTATGAATGGGTTGTTAGACTGTCCACATTATACGGTGCCAAGAGATTATGAAGGATCTGTAGTGCCTCAAGAATTACTTTCTGGTAATCATAAAGTAATTGCAGAGTGGCGTTTACAGCAAAGTTTATGGCGAACTTATCAAAGACGTCCTGAACTATTAGCTGATAAGCAATTAACTAACCAACAGTCTCGGCTACTTAATGAAATGATAAGTAGGAACAAGATTAAGGAAAAATAAATATGAACATTATTCAAATGTTAGAGCAAGAAGAGATTGCTCGTTTAAATAAAACAATTCCAGCTTTTGCCCCAGGTGATACTGTAGTTGTTCAAGTTAAAGTAAAAGAGGGTAACCGTGAGCGTTTACAGGCCTATGAAGGTGTTGTTATTGCTAAACGTAACCGTGGTTTAAATTCATCTTTCATCGTACGTAAAATTTCGTCAGGTGAAGGTGTTGAAAGAACATTCCAATCATATTCGCCATTAGTTGCTTCAATTGAAGTTAAACGTCGTGGTGCAGTACGTCGCGCTAAGTTGTTCTATTTACGTGACCGTTCTGGTAAGTCAGCTCGTATTAAAGAGAAACTTACTAAAAAAGCATAAGCTAAGATTAGCTATGGAATTTAGAAATGGCAGGTTGTATATCTGCCATTTTTTGTTATATGAAATATACAAGATGAAGGTTGATAGAGTTAAATTTATATTGTTTATTATGGTAACTAGTACCATAGGGCAAATGGCGGCAGAAATATATATCCCATCATTGCCATTTATTGCTCGTGATTTTCAAGCTAGTCATTCGCTTTCACAACTATCAGTTACAATTTATTTACTAGGTATGGTTTTACCAACGATTTTGTTTGGTTATTTATCTGATTTCTTTGGGCGACGCAAAATACTGATCGTTGCTACATCAATTGGTCTTATCGGTAATCTATGCTGTGTGTTTGCGCCAAGCATTTGGTTATTTATCTTAGGTAGATTTATTCAAGGTGTTGGTTTAGGCGGTGTAGGTAGTCTTGCGCGGGCAATTATGCGTGATAGACTGAGTGGCGTTGAGCTTGCTAAATTTGCTTCGTACTTATCAATGATATTTGCATTAGTGATTGATTTATCACCTTTTGTCGGTGGGTTTTTGCAAGAGTTTGTCGGTTGGCGTGCGATTTTTGTGCTTTTGCTAGTTTATAATGCTGGAGCAGTTTATCTGAGTACTAAGCATGTAGATAGAGAAAATATTTCGTTAAATAATGAATTGGATATGGCAAAGTTACCAAGTATAATCAAGGATACATTATCTTGTCGTACTTTTGTGAAATACAATCTGATTGCAGCCTTTACATATGTAGCGATTATGCTTTATTTAGCAGTTGCGAGTTTTATTTTTGAAGAAAAAATTGGTATTTCTCCAGCAGAGTTTGGCTCAACCACCCTTGGGCTCTCATTTGTTTACATGTTTGCTGCATTTTTGAATGGGCGATTACTTAAGAAATACGCTATGGATACATTAATAAGAAATGGCGTGATACTAATGAGTTTAGCAACTCTGATATTATTTATAATGTTTTTTATTGGCATTAGCTATTGGGGCATGGTGCTTTTTGTGGCTCTAATGTACTTGGCTTGCGGTCAATTATTTTCTAATAGTAGCGCATCAGCTTTTACATCAATCAGTAAAAATATTGGGGTTTCATCTGCACTGTATAGTACGATACAAATTTTACTAGCAGTAATTTTTACTGGTATAGTTTCATTGTTTTCTGCACTTAATATATTGCCATTTGCTTGTTTGATGTTGATTGTTTGTATTTTATTGGCATTATTAGCTGGGTATAAACCAAAAGCACCAAAATAATGGTGCTTTGAATAATTACTTTATATAGTTCCAAGTATCTTCACTTTTATCTCCAACCCATTGAGCACCATCTTCAGTTCCATTTTTTGTGGCATTCCAAGCTTTCTTGGTACCTTTTTTAGTTGCTTGCCATCCTTCTTTTGTGCCGTTCTTAGTTGCGTTCCAACCAGTTTCAACACCTTTTTTTGAACTTTCATAACCTTTAGTAATCAGTCCTTCAGATTCTTGATTTGTCGCAAATGCCATTGATGTACTAGAAGTTAAGACTGCCAAGAGTAATGATAGTTTTATTGTCTTTTGCATTGGTATTTTCCTTTATATAATCATACTGATGGCTTAATTCTAACATGTATGAGCTTGCTATGACTATTTTGCATGGATATATACGGTTTTAGTTAAAAAATATAATTTAGTATCTTGAAAATAAATTTATTAACCCCATGTATGGGTTACATGGTTTAAAACTATATATTAATTTTTATTAAGGAGTCTATAAATGGCGTCAATTAAACCTTTACATGATCGCGTAGTTGTTGAACGAGTTGAGGCTGAAGAAAAAACAGCTTCTGGAATTGTATTACCTGGTTCTGCTGCTGAAAAACCTGATATGGGTGTTGTGGTTGCAGTTGGTGAGGGTAAATTATTGGATAATGGTAATCGTCATGCACTTTGCGTAAAAGTTGGTAATAAAGTATTATTTGGTAAATATTCTGGTCAAGTAGTTAAACTTGATGGTAAAGAATTATTGGTAATGCGTGAAGACGATATTTTAGCAATTGTAGAATAACTCTTTGCCTTTGTATCTTATGCGGCGTTGTATTTTATAAATTTTTCCTCATGTACATTTTGTACACTTCGTAAAAATTTATTGCAATACGCCTAGCTTAAGAGTGCAAATACTTCGAGTTTTAGATTAAAGTTTAATTAATAAAATTTAAAGATATAAGGAAATTACAAATGTCAGCTAAAGAAGTAAAATTTGGTATTGATGGTCGTGAAAGAATGGTTCGTGGTGTTAATGTACTTGCTGATGCAGTAAAAGTTACATTAGGACCAAAAGGGCGCAATGTAGTATTAGAGCGCTCATATGGTGCACCTTTAGTTACTAAAGATGGTGTTACTGTTGCTAAAGAAGTTGAATTAAAAGATAAATTTGAGAACATGGGTGCTCAAATGGTTAAAGAAGTAGCATCAAAAACTGCTGATGTAGCAGGTGATGGTACAACTACTGCAACTGTATTGGCTCAAGCTATCGTACGTGAAGGTATGAAATATGTAGCTGCGGGTATGAATCCAATGGATTTAAAACGTGGTATTGATAAAGCGGTTGAAGGTTTGGTTAGCGAATTAAAAAATATTTCTAAACCATGTACTACTTCAAAAGAAATCGCTCAAGTTGGTTCAATATCAGCTAATTCAGATACTGAAATCGGTGACTTAATTGCTCAAGCAATGGAAAAAGTTGGTAAAGAAGGCGTTATTACTGTAGAAGAAGCTAGCGGTCTAAGTAATGAACTTGACGTAGTTGAAGGTATGCAGTTTGACCGTGGTTACTTATCTCCATACTTCATTAATAATGCAGATAAACAATTAGCGTTATTAGAAAATCCGTTTATTTTATTAGTTGATAAAAAAATCTCTAATATTCGTGATTTACTTCCTACATTGGAACAAGTTGCTAAAGCTAGTCGCCCATTATTGATTATTGCTGAAGATGTTGAAGGTGAAGCACTAGCTACATTAGTAGTAAATAATATGCGTGGTATTTTAAAAGTAGTTTCTGTTAAAGCTCCTGGTTTTGGTGATCGTCGTAAAGCTATGCTTGAAGATATCGCGATTTTAACTGGTGGTACTGTGATTGCTGAAGAAGTTGGCCTAACTCTTGAAAAAGCTGAATTAGCTCACTTAGGTCAAGCTAAACGTATCGAAATTGGTAAAGAAAATACTATCATTATCGACGGTGCTGGTAGCGAAGACACGATTAAGTCACGTGTTGAACAAATTCGTAAACAAATCGCTGATTCTACTTCAGAATACGATAAAGAGAAGTTACAAGAGCGTGTTGCTAAATTAGCTGGTGGTGTTGCAGTAATTAAGATTGGTGCAGCAACTGAAGTTGAAATGAAAGAGAAAAAGGCTCGTGTAGAAGATGCATTACACGCAACTCGTGCGGCTGTTGAAGAAGGTGTAGTTGCTGGTGGTGGAGTAGCATTATTACGTGCTCGCTCAACTATCGAAGCTTTACATGGTGCAAATGCAGATCAAGATGCTGGTATAAAAATTGTATTAAAAGCAATTGAAGCTCCACTTCGTCAAATCGTTGCAAACTGTGGTGAAGAGCCATCAGTTGTGATTAATAAAGTATTAGATGGCAAAGGTGCATTTGGTTATAACGCTGGTAGTGGTGAATTTGGTGATATGATTGAGATGGGTGTATTAGATCCAGCTAAAGTTACACGTGCTGCATTACAACATGCGGCATCTGTTGCTGGTTTGATGTTAACTACAGATTGCATGATTGCAGATTTACCAAAAGATGAATCTGCTCCTGCTGCTCCTGATATGAGCGGTATGGGTGGCATGGGCGGTATGTACTAATCGCTTAGTAATCTTATTTATGAGACCTCTGGCTTTTTGCCAGAGGTTTCTGTTATTGAGTTGTATAGGATTTTTATACATGAATATGATACAATAACCTCTTTATATGGTTTTAGAGTAGTAAGTTATGAAGAGTGATGGAAGTACACAGAGTATTGTGTTATCAGAGGTAGCATTTAGTTCGAGTAATCCTGCTGTTGCGTCGGTAACTGATACAGGAGAGGTTAAGGCAGTTGGAGTAGGTTCAACGACAATAACGGCGACGTATAATGGAAAAACAGCTACTTTAGGCTATACGGTTACGGCTCATCAATTACAAAGTATAGTTATTAATGCAGATCATGCTAGTATAGCAAAGGGTACTGCAACAGAAGTTAGCGCAACAGGAGTTTATACAGATGGTAACCAAGATATAACGACGCAAGTTCTATTTAGTTCAGATAATGGTAATGTATCTTTCTCATCAGGATATGATGATAATACAGTAGTTTATGGAAATGAAGTTGGTACTTCGAATATTACGGCGAGTATGAATGGAGTTAGTTCAGATCCTATATTATTTAAAGTAACAGCTGCTACGCTTGATAGTTTAACTTTAACCTCTAATGCAGGAACTAATTTACCAAAAGGTGCGAAGAGTCAGTTAAATGTAATTGGTACGATGAGTGATGGTTCTCAGCAAGTTATTGTGCCATCTGAAGTTGCATTTACCTCTAGCCATAAAAATGTATTATCAATAAATAGCAAAGGAGTTGTTCAGACCTTGTTAGAGGGCTCGTCGACAGTAACGGCTATCTATAATGGTAAAACAGCAGAATTACCATTTATGGTTACAGCACATCAATTAACTGAAGTTACTGTACAACTAATGAAAGCTAGTATAGCAAAAGGTACAGCAACAAATGTTAGTGCAGCTGCAGTATATTCTGATGGTATTGTTCCGGTTACTAGTGAAGCTGTATTTAGTTCAGATAATGGTAATGTTTCATTTTCAACATCTTCTGATAATCAGGTATTGGCTCATGGTAATTCTGCTGGCTACTCATATATATCAGCAACTTATAATGGTATGACATCGAGTCCATCAATGTTACATGTGACAGATGCTATTGTGACTGGTGTTGAAGTAGATGGTGAAAGTACCATTGTTAAAGGTTATTCAACACAACTTATTGCACAATTAGTAATGAGCGATGGTTCTAAACAACCTGCAACAAATGTTGCTTGGCGTTCAATGAGTGGAAACTTTAATGTTACTGATACTGGATTAGTTACTGCCAATAGTTCAGTACCTGTAGGTAGTTATACTAATATTTGGGTTAATGCAAATGGTATGCAATCTGATTTGTTTAAATTAACGTTAACTGATCCAGCACTTTTAAGTACATTTATACAAATTGATGATCGTACGGGTCAGCAGTTGCAACGTCTTCCTCTTTATAAGGATGGTAAAACGGCTCTTTACTTGGCAGTAATAATGGGTAATTTTTCTGACGGTAGTCAGCATTATGTGGTTGGTAGCTATAATTGGCAATACCAGACTAATGATTATTTTTCTATTGATACATATAGCTTTCGTGCTTATAGTGCTGGTGGACCAATTAATGTTGTAGGTTCGGTATGGGATCCAGTATCAAAAACTACGGTTAGTACACCTTCAACTCCTATTGGGGTTTATTAGGGTAGATAGTTGATAAAGAAATGTGTGCGGAAACCTCTAGCAAAAGCTAGAGGTTTTTTAATAAAAGATGTTGTTGCAAAATCACTGCAGCACATTATTTGCATAATATACTGATTTGCAGTTATTAATTTATATTTTTAATCTAGTTATTGTGCATTGCTTATAATAATGTGTAATTTTTTATGAAATTCTGCGAAATTATTCGTCTAAATAGTTGTATAATTGTCAAATTGGGGGATGGTTTATAAACCACTGGGGGAGGTGTCAATTATAGTTATTGTACTATATTGATTTGTTAAATTTAGCTATTTAAGGAAAAAAGAATGGCAGCTAAGACACCTAGTTCTAGCGTTGATATAAAAGATTTAACGTTTTTTGCATTATTCTCATTGACATTTGGTTCAATGATGGGGAGTGGTGTATTTGATATTCCACAAAATATTGCCAATCGTTCTGGAGCAATCGCAGTAGTTTTACACTGGTTTATCGTGGCCGCAGGTATGATTGCACTTGCATGGTCATTTGTATATATTAGTAATAAACGTCCAGATATCAAAAGTGGTATTTATGGATATGCCAAATTTGGATTTGGTGATTATGTTGGGTTTACTTCTGCTTGGGGTTACTATCTTAATGCGTTATTAGGTAATGCAAGTTATTTAATTTATATTTTTGCTACATTGGGTAATTTTTTTCCTATCTTTGGACATGGGACAACCGCAGGTGCAACCTTCCCGTCATTTTTATGTGAGTCGTTATTAATTTGGATTACGATTGCGCTTATTGTGCGTGGTGTCGAAGAAGCATCCCTTGTTAATATAATGATTACAACAGTTAAGTTAGTTGCATTAGCCACATTGATTATCGTATTTATTTATGGGTTTAAATGGTCAATCTTTAAAGAAAATATGTCAACAACAGATCCTCATTTAGGTAGCATGCTTGAGCAGATTAAGGCAACAATGCTCGTTACTGTTTGGGATTTCTTAGGTATTGAAGCTGCATGTATTTATGCGATTTATGCTAAATCAATGAAAGATGTTGGTAAAGCTACTATGCTTGCGGTTGTGATTGTATTGCTAATCGATACAGCATTATCGTGTTTACCATTTGGTATTATGCCAACAGCTAGCGTTCAAGCTTTAAGTACTCCATCAACTGCAGGTGTTATGGCATCAGTTGTAGGACCAATGAGTGCAAACTTCATTCGCTTTGCTGTATTAATTTGCGTGGTAGGTGCATTATTAGCATGGTGTATGCTTGCAACTAATATCCTATTCTTAGCTGCTAAAGATGGTACTATGCCAAAATTCTTAACTGTTGTTAATAAGAAGAATGTTCCAGTAACTGCAGCTATCATGGCTGGTGGTACGCTACAAATTATGATGATATTTGCGTATTTTAGCCAAGCTGTTTACTTAAACATGATTATGATTGCAACAAGTTTAGTACTTGTGCCATATTTGTTAGCGGCTATGTTCTCAGTGAAGCTAATTATTCAAGAGAAGAAAATCTACTATTATGAATTAATTAAAGGTAGCTTATCTGTTACATACGCGATTTGGATGATTTATGCTGGAGGTATCAAATACCTTGCGATTTCTACATTAATGTATGTATTAGGTTTGCCGTTCTTCTTCAAGGCTCGTAAAGAAGAATCACGTAAGATATTTGAAAATAAATTTGAAATTGGACTATTTTTAGTAATTGTCACAGTTGCTGCTGGTTGTGGTTATGCGTGGTATGCAAATTTAGTTGAGTTCTAATCTAATGCTTAATTAGATGATATTTCCCGCTGTTTTTATGGCGGGATTTTTTATGCGAATTTGCTAAATTATTATGATACAATGGTTGATAAATTTTATAGTTAAACTTGCGATTTTTCTAAATGAAATGAGTTGATATGATTGGATTTCTTAAGCCTGCGAAATATATTGAGCCAATAACAAAAGATGTAGATAATACCTATAAGAGCTATCGATTACGTATGTTTCTTGTAGCATATATTGGCTATATGGCGTATTACTTTGTACGTAGTACTTTGGCATTGGCTAAACCTGAGTTAATTAAAGATGGCTTTAGTATGTCGCAAGTTGGCTTACTTGGTTCAGCACTTGCCGTTGCTTATGGATTAAGTAAATTTATTATGGGTAATGTATCAGATAGAAGTAATCCGCGTTATTTTCTAGCAATGGGTCTAATTTTATCTGCTGGATGTAATTTCCTAATGCCAAACTTTCTAAGCTTCTCAGTATTATTTGTATTGATGCTGTTAAATGGTTGGGTACAAGGAATGGGTTGGCCACCGTGTGGAAGACATGACACATTGGTTCTCTGATTCTGAGCGTGGTACAAAAATGGCAATCTGGAATACTGCTCATAATATAGGTGCTGGTATTTTACCGATGATTGTATTTATCGGTGTAGCTCTAATGGGTAGGTGGTATGGGATATTTTATTTACCTGCAATGTGCGCATTGGTTGTAGCTGTATTTATCTTAATTTGTGGGCGTGATGTTCCTCAGTCTGTTGGGTTACCTCCCATCGAAGTTTATCGTAATGATTATCCAGCTAGCGAAGTAGAGCATGGTTTGGTTGACCGTGAAAAAGAAATGACAGCTAAGCAGATTTTATTTGACTATGTTTTGGTAAATAAAAATGTTTGGTTAATGGCTATTGCTAATGTGTTTGTGTATTGTGTACGTTATGGAGTATTAAACTGGGCTCCAACTTATTTAACAAAAGTTAAACATTTCTCTAATTGGTATAGTGGTTTAGGTTTTGCCTTTTTTGAATTAGCAGCAATTCCAGGTACGATATTAATTGGTTGGCTATCTGATAAATACTTCTCAGGGCGTCGTTCACCACTGGGGTTTTTTTCAATGATAATTATTGCTCTTGGCATAATGATGTATTGGAAATCAGAGAATCAGTTTGTAACGATCTTATCACTTGGAATAATTGGATTTATGATTTATGGACCAGTGATGTTAATTGGTGTTGCGGCACTTGATTTGGTGCCGAAAAAAGCTGGTGGTACAGCTGCTGGATTTACTGGGTTATTTGGCTATTTCTTTGGGACTATGGGTGCTGAAGCCTTAATGGGTTATTTAGTACAGTATCACGGTTGGGATAGTGGATTTATTTTGCTTCTGGTTTCTTCTCTACTTGCCGCAATATTATTTTTGGCAACGTGGAATATCCACAATAAAGGTAATTAATGAAAAAAATATGGTTAGTTGTAGCACTTGCTTTAAGTGTCTTTAGAGCTTTTGCAGATGGTGGAGCAATTGGTTCATTAGAGGCTTTTCAGGCAAGTATCGTGCCACAGTCTCATGAATATGTATGGGTGAAATTTGATATCTCTCCTGATTATTACCTGTATAAAAATAAAATAACTATTAATACTGCGGATGATAGTCAGGTGAAATTAGGCGATGCCGTTTTGCCTGATCCAATTGCTATTACCAATGATATGAATGAACAAGTTTATGTTTATAAAAATAAGCTAGAAATTCAGGTACCAATTAGTGAATATGCTAATGGTGTGCTGCATATAGTTGTTAATTATCAGGGTTGTAAAGGTGCATCACTTTGTTTGCCAGAGGCGAAACTTGATGAAACAATAAATCTTACAACTGGAGATGTAATTAGTAATACTTCAGGTTTATCTAATACGCAACCAAATGATGATGACTCAGTTGAAAGTTATTTTACTGGTTCTCCAATAATGGTTGTCTTAGGGTTTTTTGCGATAGGTTTACTTATTGCATTTACACCATGCGTATTTCCATTATTACCAGTGTTATTTGCAATTGTCTCAAATAAAAATACTAGCCTATTACGTGGTTTTGCTTTAGCTCTGAGTTATATTCTAGGTGGCGCTACATTGTATGCGCTTGCTGGAATCGGTGCGGTATTGCTTGGTACTGGTTTGAGTGTGTATTTACAATCTGCATGGATTACGTATTTAATTGCAGGGCTATTTTTAGTATTTGCATTATCAATGTATGACTTATTTGAAATAAAGCTACCTAGTGTAATTCAAACCAAACTTGGTGCAAAAATAAATTCAATGCAAGGTATGTCATTATTAACGACATTTATTATTGGTGGTTTATCAAACCTCATCTTATCACCTTGTGTTACCGCACCACTTGCTAGTGCGCTTTTATATATATCATCAACTCATAATTATGTATTAGGTGCTAGTTCATTATTTGCGCTGGGACTTGGCAGTGGAGTACCGCTTTTAATTATTGCATTATTTGGTAAAAAATATCTACCAAAGAGTGGTAATTGGATGACATTTACTAAGCGCATTTTAGCTTTAGTAATGATTGCAATGGCAGGCTACATGTTAAGCAAAGTGTTGTTTGATTATGATGATATTGTATTAGCTATTGTTTTTGGTGTAATTACGCTAACGATTGCTAAAAGTGCTCATTTGATTATCAATCGCAAATGGTTGATAAATGCAGTTGTAGCAATTCTGGTTATTTGTGGAGTATTTACGTATAAGCAATACGCTGCAATGAAAATGCATGGTGCTGATGATGGATTTGACAAAATTACACAAGTAAGTCAGTTACAGCAGCATATTGCAGAAGCTAAGTTAAAACATAAGCCTATTGTGTTAGATTTCTATGCTAATTGGTGCTCTGCTTGTCGTGAAATGGATTTACGCACATTCTCAAATAAAGATGTACAAGATAAATTAAGTAAGTATGAATTAGTTCGTGTTGATGCAACGTACAATTCACGTGATATTCAACAAATGCAAAATCAATATGGAGTTTTTGCTTTGCCAACAGTTTTGATTTTATATCCTGATGGAACTGTAGTTGATGGTTTTCAAACTTATGGATTTACTAAAAGTGCTGATTTTATAGCAAGGTTAGATAAGTTTAATAATAGTTACTCAAATTTATGTTCTGAAGATAAAGTGAATAATCGTTGTTAGGAGTGTATAAATGGATAATGAGTTAAGTAAGCTTCAAGGTGATGGCGAATTAGTTATGCGTACTATTGCTATGCCAAGTGATACCAATGCCAATGGCGATATTTTTGGTGGATGGTTGCTGTCACAGATGGATTTGGGTGGTGCAATTATTGCTAAGAGTTACTCAACCAGCGGTCGTGCAGTTACTGTATCTATTGATAGTATGTCGTTTATCAATCCAGTTAAAGTAGGCGATTTAGTCTCTTGTTATGCAAAGCTTCTATCACATGGGCGAACATCAATGAAAGTACAGATTGATGCTTGGACTTATTCATATACTTCGCATAAATTATGTCATGTAACAAAGGGAGTTTTTACTTACGTTGCAATTGATGCTAATGGTAAACCTTGTCCAATAATTGAAAAACCAGTTGTTAGCCTTTAATTTATAGAAAGATCTTTTATGGATTGGCATTTTTATATTCAGTTAGCTAGTTTATCTATTATTCTTGTTTATACTATAATGGTATTTAGAAATGTCAATCCATTAACTGCAACATTTATCTGTGTCGGGTTAGGGTTTTTATTTAATTTATCTACTCCAATTGAGATTGGTAAGATTTTTGCAGATTCTCTTGGGTCTTTTCTGGCTTTAGTTGGCTTTATCATTATGCTTGGGCGAGGGCTTGGCGAAGTATTAAATGAAACTAAAGTTAGTCATACTCTTGTTTATAAAATAATTCATGGTATTGGTGTTGATACACAGAAAAAGGTAAAAATTGGTGTTGTAGCATCTTCGTTGGTGATTGTTGCTGTATTAGGAACATTAGCTGGTGGACTGGCAATACTTGCGCCAATTCTACGACCTGTTGCTGGGAATGTAAAATTATCGAAACCTAGTTTGGCGATATTAATGCAAGCAGCTGGCGAAGAAGCGCTTATTTTAGGGCCTTTTGCACCACCTGTAATTGCTGTGCTTGGTGTGACTAATCTATCTTATGTAACACTACTACTCTATATTTCAATCCCTATTGCATTAGTGACGCTGATCGTATCATGGATAATGGCAAATAAAATTCAAAAACAGTATGCTGATGAAGTGGTTGAAGTTCCTGAGCAAGTTGAGGAATTTACTCCAAGTAAACATAATTTATTCACGACTGTGGTGTTTTTAGGTGCTTTTCTATTAGCCATCATCTACGGTATAAAATCTCACGCAACTACGTCTTATGTAGTTATGGTAATGCTAACTTTATCTATCGTGGTTGGTTTTGTTGGTAAATTAAGCTTAGTTAAGATATTAGAGCTAGTTATTGAAGGTATGAAGAAAAACTTCTCTTTGTTCTTTATTTTCCTTTTCCTTGGACCAATGCTTGATTTAGTGCAAAGCGCTGGTGGATTTGATGCTTTATTAAAACTCTTTGAGCCATTACAACAAATGGGTGGCAAGGTAATATTAACTATTTTAATCGGGTTAACTGGTGCTTTTGGAATGCCAGCAGCTTCAGCGGCAGTGATTAAAATGTTATATGCTATGTTTGCTGCATCAGTTGCTACATTGAATGTACCATTGATCACATTTGCTTTTAGTATGGTGCTTGCAACTAGGATTACTAATTTTGCAATCCCTGGAGCAAATATGTTTGCAGCAATGGGCTTTGCTGAGAGTTCAAATATCAAAGCAATGATAAAAAATGGTTTGGTTGTTGCAAGTGTGCAAATAATATTTTTGGTGATTTATGCTGTTTTATATGTTTAATTGGTGTGCTTGATAAATTTTTGTGCCAAGCAACTCGTTGATATGCTATAATCGTGCATAATTTTTTAGAAGGGTGTCTGAATGAAACAAAATATTCATCCAGCATATAAAGATGTTTCAGTTACTTGCAGTTGTGGCAATGCATTTGTTACAAAATCTACTTTAGGCAAAGATGCTTTGCACATTGAGGTTTGTTCTCAGTGTCATCCATTTTATTCTGGTAAACAACGTTTAGTTGATAGCGCTGGTCGCGTGGATAAATTCCGTCAGAAATTTGGTTCTTTTGGTAAGATTGCTGCTAAATAATAGCTGTGAATTTATTATGTTAAAATAGGTAGCTTATATAAGCTACCTATTTTATTTGGGATATTATGCTAACTAACAATAAAAATGTCAAACCTAAGCGCAAAGACCGTCCGTGGATATTGTTTTTGACTGCTCTTTTATGGGTGTGTGGTTCATGCTTCTTCCATGACCCATGGGAGCCATATGAGCCATTTGTGGTAGCTATTGTAAAAAGTATTCTTAGCTCAAACTCATGGCTAATTCCATATATTAATCCAAGCTTTCCATATCTTGATTTGCAACCATTTTACTTTTGGATATTTGCAATTATTATCAAAGTGCTCCACTTAAGTGATATTTCACATGCTGTTAGAATTATCAATGGTTTGATTGTGCTCACACTTATTTATGTAATGAGTAGAGTTGGTAGAAATTTATTAGCATATAAAAATGGACGTACTACTACAATGATACTCATTAGCACCGTTGGCTTTATTAATTGTGCTTATCAAATCTCACCTAAAATAGTTGTAATGCTTGGTTTTGTATTATATTTATTCGCTTTACAACGTATGAAATATAAACCAGGTCTTTCAATTGCAACAATGGCACTAGCATTGGTTTTTATATCCATCAATTTCACTGCACAGAATTTATACATCGCTTTATTTGTTTTGTTGGTATTACCAATTATTAATTCGCATTGGCGTTGTAAAGAATATTTAATGCTAACATTTGGCGGCGTTAGTATCTTTTTATTGTTTTTTATATCATATGCATGGCAGTTACGAAGTGTGGATCAGGTATTCTTCAATGTTTGGGCTATTCAATACATGCACTTTGTTAATTTGAATCAAGACATCTTAGCTCGTTATTTACAAATGTTAGTAATGTTGTCATGGTATTTAATTCCGTGTGGTCTTTTAGTGATTTGGTCATTATATAAACGCAAAAAAGAAATTTTTCTTGACCCTATTTTAACTGTTGGCTTGATTTTGATTTTTTTAATGATTTTAGTTTCTGGTATTAGTAAAGGGTTCCTTGAAAATGCATTATTCCCAATAGTGATTCCTATGGTATTGCTTGCATCAGTTGAAGTTGACTCAATCAAAATACACTTTGTTTCATTATTAAACTGGTTTAGTATTACAGTCTTTGGTTTTGCTGGGTTAGTAGCAGCAGCGCTATATTTTTCATTAGACTTTCATAAGCCTGTTGAATTGTATAATCTAGCAAAAAGGTTTGCGCCAAATTATGAGTTTAGATTTTATATCTGGCAGTTGCTTCTTGCAGCATTAATTACACTAATTTGGTTATTTATGGTAACGCGTAAACATATTCGCGGACGTGAAGCGATTAGTAATTGGGCAAGCGGAACAACCTTTGTTTTAGTTATGTTTATGAGTCTTTGTATTCCATGGTTTAACTCAGTTTTGAGCTTCAAGAGTTTAGTGCAAAGTAGTGTGCCGTATATAAATAAATCTGAAGAAATTTGTATTGCTAGCTTTGGTGAGAATAAGATTCAGAATGCAATTTGGTATTACTATACAGGATTAGTTTTGCAACCAGAAAATGATATAGATGTAACTTCTTGTCAGCAAGCAATAGTAACGGCTCCAAATAAAGAAATAGTCAATATTGAATATGATAAATGGCGTGTGGTTTGGTCGGGCAAGCGCTCGGTAGATAAGAGAGAGTATTTCTTAATTGAGCGAAATTAAATTAATAAGAAAAAGCAGCTACAAGTTAGCTGCTTTTTTATTTGCTTAATTAAACTGGTTAGCTTCCCAGCTTCCATAACGTGGATTTGGTAATGAGAAGTACTCTTGACCAAATTTATCATAGAACGAACTATCTGGAGATTCTTTTATCGCTTGTGATTGTTTAATATTTGGGAAATCTTGAATATTATCACCAAAATAAGCTATTACTTTCATCGGTTTTAATTGCTTGTTAGTTGCAATAATGCTTTCATAATTACCTGCGGCAATTGACATGAAGCGAGGTGTTTTATTAGAGTCTTTTTCACCATTTGAAAATACTACGCTATCAAAGCAAAGCCCAACAGCTTTTAAATTATCAACTGTAGCTTGCTGAACTTTACTATCAAATGTACCATCGCGATTGGTTACAAATACCACTTTACCGCCCATTTTTTGAATTGAGCAAGTTAATTTAACTGATCCTGGAGTTGCAGTTGATATTTCTGACTCAGTAAAAGCATAGAATGTAGTTGGAGTGAAATGTTCACAGCTATATACATGATCTTTTTCATATTGTGAGTTATCTAATACAGTATCATCAATATCAAAGATTACACCCCATTGACCTTTTTTCAATTTGTCTTTTTTAACTTTCTTAGCAATCTTTTCTTGACCGATTGAGAAAGTTTGATTGTACTGTGCAACACGTTCTGCAGAATCACGATACCATTTTACGGCTTTATAATTGTCTGAACTAGTTGGGTTACCTGGTACGCAAGTTGCGTTATCAGGTGTTGTGTTCGGTACATCGGCAAATGCTGGTGTAGCTAATCCACAGGCAGCAATCAAGCTTAAGCTAAGATGTTTTAATTTCATATAGTTTTCCTTTTAATAAGATTTTTTGGTTTTTAATCGAGAGCATAAATTTTTATAGAAAATATAGCGGCTTTGCTCAATTTTGCCTTCATTAACTAATTCAACTATTTTACATTGTGGCTCACTTAGATGAACGCAGTTATTAAATTTACATTGCCCTAGATGTTCACGCATTTCTGGAAAATATTCAGCAAGGACGGTAATATCGATATGAAATAGACCAAACTCTTGTAAACCTGGACAGTCAATTAACTCAGTCTGCTCATCAAGTATATATAAGGTTGCATTTGTTGTAGTATGTTTGCCACTATTTTCATATTTAGCGATATCACCAATACGTGCATTTGCATTTGGAAACAACCAGTTAGTAATGGTTGATTTACCAACTCCAGATTGCCCAATTAATAAGCTTCTGCTGTTTTGAATCAATTGAGTTAAGTTTTCATTATGTTTATTTGAGCTATGGATTTCAATTTGATAACCAAGTTTATCATGGTAAAGATCAACTATTTTATTAATAAATTCACTACTTTCGGGTAGGTCTGATTTATTCAGAATAATGATTGGTTGGATATTTTCAGCATCTGCAGCAACTAAGCAACTATTTAGAAAATTAATATTGAATGTCGGCTTAATTGCAATCACAATCATTAATTGATTGATATTGCTTGCAATCATTTTGCTTCGATTTTGATCGCTACGGTAAATCAAATTATTCCGTGGGTATAGGTGCGTAATCTGTGCTTGCTCAGAATTGATTACATTTATATCAACTTTATCCCCAACTACAAATTCAGTATTTTTACCCTTACTGACTGTTTGGTAAGTATTACCATTATTTGTACTAACAATATATTGGCGGCCAAAGCTAGTTGTAATTAATCCAGTTGTAGTTGTCATTAATTTTTTTCTAAATTAGCAATGCGTAGCGTTGCTGGTGGGTGTGAATAATAAAAATTAACATACAGTGAATCAGGCGTTAAAGTGCTCGCATTGTCACGATACATATTTACAAGCCCAGATATCAAGTCCTCTTTGTTAGCGTTTTGCTTGGCAAAATTATCAGCTTCGTATTCATTTTTACGCGACATGAAACTAAATATTGGCGCAAGTGGTAAAGTTATGATACCAGTTACTAAAAATAATAATAACAGCCCAACTAAGCTATTAGCTGTGTGAACATTTAATGCTGTGTAGAATAAGGGTTGATTAATCAATAGGCTAAATATAAATAGAGTAACAAGCATTAAGATAAATGATATAGCCATTTGTTTAACTATATGCTTATGTTTAAAATGTCCCAATTCATGAGCAAGAACTGCGATTACTTCATCATGGTTAAGTTGCTTTAATAGTGTATCAAAAAATATGATGCGCTTGCTATTGCCAAGTCCAGTAAAGTAAGCATTCCCA
>RXKI01000073.1:9758-11269 GCA_003962895.1 Neisseriaceae bacterium | reverse complement strand
TAGATTAAAAGTGCTAATAAATTAAAGCCAACGATAACACCCCACACATAAATCCACCAGTTTTGTGTCACGTTATTCATAATCCACGCAATTAAATAAAGTATTGGTGTGCCAATAGCTAGAGTAAGCAGTAAGCTTTTAATTTGATCTTGAACAAATAACTTAGTTGTCATTTTATTAAAGCCAAATTTTTGCTCAATTTTGAATGTTTTATAAATTTGAAACGGTAAACTTAATAAACTAGAAATAATCATAAAACTTAAAATAAACAATACTTGTGAACTAAGTGCATATGCAGAAATGTTAGTTAAATTTATGATAAATTGTATGCCACCACCAAATGTAAATATTATTAATAAAATACTATTGAAGATGGTTTCTAAATTACCTGTTTTTAGCTTCGCTAGTGAGTAATCAGCTGCTTTTTGATGTTCTGATAATTGAATTGCTTTTTGGAAGTGTTGTGGCACTTGATTGTAGTTGTTGATTATTGCTGAGCTTTGACGTTTATTTAAATAAAGTTTTAGCGCTGTGTCTAATGCAATTAAACCAAGAAAAATATAAGAAAAAAATATAATATTCATTATTCGCTTTGTAAATAAAAAAGATATGTAAATTAACTGGATAATGATATCACGTGTGTTTACTGGCTGTCAATTTACATGCGCATAACGAATGTTTAGCTAATTTGTTGAACATAGTGCGTTTGCGTGGTATAATTACGCACTAATTTTTGTAAAGGTTATTTATTATGAAACGTACATACCAACCATCGGTAACAAAACGTAAACGTACGCACGGATTTTTATCTCGTATGAAAACAAAATCAGGTCGCGCAGTTATTGCTGCACGCCGTGCAAAAGGTCGTAAAAGACTAGCTGTATAAGTGTAATGAATTTTAAATTTACACAAGAGCATAGATTGCAAAATGCGGATGATTTTTCATCCGTTTTTATTTTTCGTAAAGTCCGATTTGGTACTTATTTTAAAATTCATTATAAGCCAAATCAGCTAGAGCACTCTCGTCTTGGTTTAATTGTTAGTAAAAAAAATCACAAGCGAGCTAATAAGCGTAATTATATGAAGCGTTTTATTCGAGAATATTTTAGACTCAATCAATTAAACTGGGGCGGTGTTGATATTGTTGTGCGAGTGCAGAAATATTTTAAAGCGGAAGATTATCAAACTGTTTTGCAAGAAATGAATTTTTTGTGTTCTATATTTGTGAGTAAATGAGTTACATTAAAAAAGTCTTTATTCTGTTAATTCGTATATATCAACTTACAATTAGCTCATGGTTGCCACCGATGTGTAGGTTCACGCCTAGTTGCTCTCAATACGCAATCATTGCTATTGACAGGTATGGTATAATCAAGGGTTTTTATTTGTCAATAAAACGGATAGTTCGCTGCAACCCATGGGGTGGTTGCGGACATGATCCAGTGCCATAACTTTTTAGGAATAATATGGATAGTCGTCGTTTAATATTATTTATAGCATTGTCTCTTGGT
>RXKI01000073.1:3783-9703 GCA_003962895.1 Neisseriaceae bacterium | reverse complement strand
GATACGATTAATGTGACCACTGATTTAATGAAGGTGCAAATTAGCACAGTTGGTGGTGATATTCGTGATATGGCCTTATTGCATTATACTGATTATAATGACACTAGTAAGCCGTATAACTTATTACTAAATCAAGGTAATCGTGTATTTGTTGCGCAAACTGGTTTGATTAACTCTAGTTCAACAATTGATTTACCAAATCATAAAACAGTTTTCCATATTGATGGTGGTCAAACTAATTTTACAATGTCACCTGACGAGAAAACTCTTAAAGTAAACTTAACTGCAATTGCTGAGAGTGGCAACGTTGTTGTAGTGAAAACATATACATTTACTCGTGGTAGCTATGTGGTTGATGTTAACTATCAAATTATGAATAATAGTGCACAAGCGTTAAATGGCGTTTCTGCTTATTGGAGATTTTTACGTGATGAGCAAGCTCCAGATGGTGAGACTAAATTTGCTCATACCTTTACTGGTCCAGTTTATTACAATGATTCTGCTAAATTTAATGCAGTTAAATTTGATAATTTAATCAAGGGTGATGTTGAGTATCCACAAACAACTACAGATGGTTGGGTTGGTTTCACTGAGCATTATTTTACTGGGTTATGGTTATTAAACCCATATAATCACAATGCTATTTGTAGTAATGGTGTAGTTTGTCACTTTAACTTAAAAACAGTTAATGGTAACTTGGCCTCTTCTGGGGTGATTACTGATTTACCTTCTATTGCCGGACATTCTAGCTACAGTATTGATGTGCCAATGTATGTTGGTCCACAAGCTTATCATTCAATGATGAATGTTGCTCCTGAAATTGAACGTACTAAAGATTACGGTTGGGTATATATATTTGCAACTCCATTGTTCTGGTTGTTGGTACAAATTCATCAGTTTGTGCAAAACTGGGGTTGGTCTATTGTTTTATTAACTCTAACAGTAAAAGCAATACTATTCCCATTAACTCGTGCAAGTTATAAATCAATGGCTCGTATGAAAGCATTAGCACCAAAAATTGAACGCTTGAAAGAGCAATATGGTGATGATAAAGCCGGCATGCAACAAGCCATGATGAAGATGTATAAGGAAGAAAAAGTTAATCCAATTGGTGGCTGTTTACCAATGTTGTTACAAGTTCCAGTGTTTATTGGTTTGTATTGGGCATTACTTGGTTCAGTTGAATTGCGTCAAGCATCCTTCTTATGGATTCATGATTTAAGTAAACCAGATCCATATTACATCTTGCCTTTAGTTTTAGCTGTTGCAATGTTCTTACAAACATTCTTAAATCCTCCTGCAGCTGATCCAATGCAGCAGAAGATGATGCGCTTTATGCCAATTGCATTTAGCGTGATGTTCTTCTTCTTCCCAGCTGGTTTGGTTGTGTACTGGTTGGTAAATAATGTGTTGTCAATGGCCCAGCAATGGTATGTTAATAATCATATTAATAGTGCCAATAAGCATCATGGGCATAAAGATCATGACAAATCTAGTAAAAAATAATTTGAACTAATCTTTGTAAAATTAAATATCGTAGCTATATATAGCTACGATATTGTTTTTTGATGGTAATAGAAATGAATTTTGAACTTACGTATAATGTGGTAAAAACACAAAATGGACAAGCTGGTTATACAAAATTAGGTGCTGGCCCAAATTTAGTTATGATTGTTGGTTACTCTGGAACACTTTTTCATTGGAATAGGAGTTTTATTCACAAGCTTGCTGAGTCATTTACAGTTTATCTGTTAGATAATCGTTATATTGGTGAGAGTACTTCGAGTAACGAATCATCGATACTAGGTTTGGCGCATGATGTGATTGATTTTATAGATGCCTTACAGATTGACAAGCCAATTATATTTGGTTGGTCAATGGGTGGTATGATCACACAAGAGCTTTTAGCTAATTACTCTGAAAGATTTTCAGGTGCTGTTCTGCTTGCAACAACCCCAGATAATCGTTTAGTGTCACAAGATTTTGTTGAATTAATAAAAAACCAAGAGCATATTCCACCACATGAGTTTAAGATGCAATTATATGCAACTTTTTTCTCAGAAATAGATAGCGAAAAAATTAAATTAACCATTAAAGATGGTGCTATTTTAATCAAAGATTATGATTACCGATTTAATTTTGAAGCTAAGCAATTTCAAGACGCAGTTGTGGCAAGTTGGCAAGGTTCTTCAGCGGAAAATTTGAGTAGAGCAAGAATACCTGTTTTAGTAATGAGAGCAAGAAATGATTTAGTAATAGATGGCCGTGCAGCAGAAGTATTTATTGATAATATAAATGATTCTAAATTAGTAGTTTACCCAACTGGTGGACATTTCTTTTTGCATAAAGCTCCTCTACAGGTTGCGAATGATGTTGCTAATTTCTTTATTAATCCTAGTATTTAGCAAAATATGGTAAAATTGTATAATTTTGAAAATAAAATTTAGATAAGAATAGACAATGATAAAAAAAGTAATTTATAAGATATTTGGTACGCGTAATGAGCGATTAATTAAGCAATATTTAAAGACAGTTGTAAAAATAAATGCATTAGAAAGTCAGGTATCTGGTTTAAATAATGAAGAACTACAAGCAAAAACACAAGAATTCCGTGATAGATATGCTAAAGGTGAGACCTTAGATCAATTATTACCAGAAGTTTTTGCAGTATGTCGTGAAGCAAGTAAGCGTGTTTTAAATATGCGTCATTTTGATGTACAACTTATTGGTGGTATGGTTTTAAATGACAATAAAATCGCTGAGATGCGTACCGGTGAAGGTAAAACTTTAGTTGGTTCATTGCCTGCTTATCTAAATACAATTAGTGGTAATGGTGTACACATTGTTACTGTAAATGATTACTTGGCTAAACGTGATGCCGAAGTTATGCGTCCGTTATTTGAGTTTCTTGGTTTGACAGTTGGAATAAATTTACCAGATATTGGAAATGAAGCAAAATCAGAAGCGTATGCGTGTGATATTACTTATGGAACTAATAATGAGTTTGGTTTTGATTACCTACGCGATAACATGGTTTTTGAAAGCTCACAAAAAGTACAGCGTAAATTAGCTTTTGCGATTGTCGATGAAGTGGATTCGATTTTAATTGATGAAGCGCGTACACCATTGATTATTTCAGGTCCAGCTGAAGGTAATGATGCTTTATATCGTGCATTAAATACTGTGCCACCTATGTTAACCGCTCAAGAAGAAGAGGAAAGTGAAACAGGTGATTTCTGGGTTGATGAAAAACATCATAATGTAATTTTATCTGAAGCAGGTCATGAAAAGATTGAGCAAATCTTGCTTGATATGGGATTGCTAAAAGAAGGCGATAGTTTATACAATGCGCATAATATTAGCTTAATGCATCATTTAATTGCAGCCATGCGTGCCCACTATGTGTACTTTAAAGATCAGCATTATGTTGTGCAAAATGGTGAAGTGGTAATCGTTGATGAGTTTACTGGTCGTCTGATGTCTGGACGTCGTTGGTCTGATGGTTTACATCAAGCTGTTGAGGCTAAAGAAGGCGTGACTATTCAACGTGAAAATCAAACACTTGCATCAATTACATTCCAAAATTACTTTAGGTTATATGGCAAACTATCAGGGATGACTGGTACTGCTGATACTGAAGCTTATGAATTTCAACAGATTTATGGTTTAGAGACAGTTGTTATTCCAACTAATAAGCCATTGAAGCGTTTGGATCATAACGATAAAATTTATATGAATATTGAAGATAAGTTTAATGCAATTGTTGAAGACTTGAAGGAGTGTACAGTTCGTAATCAGCCAGCATTGGTTGGTACAACTTCGGTTGAAGCATCAGAGATGTTATCAAACTTATTAACTAAGGCCGGACTTAAGCATTCGGTATTAAATGCAAAACAACATGCTCGTGAAGCTGATATTATTGTACAAGCTGGTGCTCCTGGTGCAATTACAGTTGCAACAAATATGGCAGGCCGTGGTACGGATATTATTTTGGGTGGTAATCCAAAACCATTGATTGATGAAGTTAATGCAAGTGATACTTTATCTGAACAAGATAAATTAGCTAAAATTGAACAAATAATGCTTGATTGGCAAGGGCGTAATAAGCAAGTTCTTGATGCAGGTGGATTGTACATTATTGGTACTGAACGTCATGAATCGCGTCGTATAGATAATCAGCTACGTGGTCGTTCTGGTCGTCAGGGTGACGTTGGTGCATCACGGTTCTACTTGTCGCTAGATGATTCATTGCTTCGTATCTTTGGTGGTGAAAGAATGCGTGGAATGATGCAACGTCTAGGTATGGAAAAAGGCGAAGCAATTGAACATAAATTATTATCTCGCTCTATTGAATCTGCACAGCGCAAGGTTGAAGGACATAACTTTGATATTCGTAAGCAGCTTCTTGATTATGATGATGTTGCGAATGATCAGCGTAAAGTTATCTATGAACAACGTAATGAAATATTGAATTTCACTGATTTATCACCAATTTCATCTAATATGATTCAAGGTATTATTGGGGAGTTGTTTGATACTTACATCCCACCTAAGTCAATGGAAGATGCTTGGGATATTGCTGGGCTAGATAAAGTATTAAAAGATGAATATTTCATTGATTTTAATGTTTCTGAGAAGATTAAAGCAAATCCAAGTTTTGATGAAAATGAGTTACGCCAAGAGTTGGTTGATTTTGCATTAAATCATTATCAGGCTAAATTGCAAGGATTCACAGAGAGAGTTAATCTAGAGGTAAATGGCTTTATTGATAGTGTATTGCCTGAGAATAAAGATAATTGGAATTTGTCAGCATTAGATGGATTTATTTCACAAAATGGTGCTACGTGCGAGTTTGAGTTTGCCGATGAATTTACTAATGAGAGTAATAAGGAAGATGTTTTAGATTCTTTACAGCCAATTATCAAGCAAGTCGTTGAAAGTCAAGTTGTAAAATTTGAACGTGGTGTATTACTACAGCATTTAGACCATTATTGGCGTGAACATTTGACTCAGTTAGAGCAGTTACGTCAAGGGATTGGTTTACGTGGTTATGCTCAAAAAGATCCTAAACAAGAGTATAAAAAAGAGTCGTTCGAATTATTCTCAATGATGCTTGATGGCTTAAAACGTGATGTGGTTAAAGTATTGTTTACTGTAAAATTACAAAGCATTGATGATGTGCCAAATGATGAAGAAATGTTTGATGATGCCAATGTACAGAATGCAAATGTAAATCATCAACAGCCAAACTCATTATTGCAGGATAATACAAGTGCTTCAGGTGAAAAATTAAACCGAAATGCACCTTGTTATTGTGGTAGTGGTAAGAAATATAAGCATTGTCATGGTAAATTGAGTTAACTTAGTCTATTAATATATGGATGCATTATTGTGAAAAATTCGCAAAATCAAAATATGGCAATTCAGGTAAATAATTTATCTAAGGTTTATAAATTATATAATGCACCTATTGACCGTATGAAGGAGGCATTACACCCACTTAAAAAGAATTACCATAAAGAGTTTTATGCGCTTAGTGATGTTAGTTTTGAAATAAAAAAAGGTGAATGTGTCGGCATATTGGGAAAAAATGGCGCTGGTAAATCAACCATATTAAAGATAATTACAGGAGTTTTGAACCCAACAAGTGGCAACGTAGTTGTCAATGGAAAGATATCTGCACTGCTTGAGCTTGGAGCTGGATTTAACCCTGAGTATACAGGAATGGAAAATATTTATTTCCAGGGTAATATTATGGGATTTAGCAGAGATGAGATAGATGCTAAAATTCATGATATTCTTGAATTTGCGGATATTGGTGCTTTTATAGACCAGCCAGTTAAAAATTACTCAAGTGGTATGTTTGCTCGTCTTGCATTTGCTGTAGCGATAAATGTTGATCCTGATATTTTAATAGTAG
>RXKI01000073.1:1818-3591 GCA_003962895.1 Neisseriaceae bacterium | reverse complement strand
ATGCCTATATGTCTTTTTCTGCATATGGTTTAGAGACGCAGTTAGATGTTGAGGTAACTGATACTAAGCAAGAAGCTATTAATCTGAATGAAAAAAATAACTGTTATGATTGGCTTAAAACAACAGATGCTTTAGAGTGTTTTGGAGATGGCAAAGCAAAAATATTACGTATTGGTTTTTTGGATGGTAATGGTAAGCAATCTAACTCTCTAAGGCAAGGTGATATAGCTACTTTTATATGTGAGGCATTTGCATACCAAGACCTGTATGATGTGGGTCTAGGGGTTCTATTTAAAGATAGACTCAACACCGAAATAATAACATTTAATTCATATATGTATAACCAACCATTGTCATTTATGAAAAAGCATTCTAAATATATTATTAAGGTTAAATTTATGGTTCCTAAGATATTTCCTGCAGATTATACAGTCACAGTAGCTTTATCGGATGGTACTCAGTTAAATCATAATCAGCAACATTGGATACATGTGGCTACTACTATAAAAATCATATCAAAAGATTTAGTTGATGCATGCACTGTAACGTTATATCAAGACGAGGTAAAATATAGTTATGAGCAAGTATGACTTTAAATTAAATATAGATGAAAATAGTTCACATACTAAAATATTAAGGCGAGTAAAGCCTAACAGTAAAGTTTTAGAGTTTGGTCCAGCGCATGGTGTAATGACTAGATATATGCGTGAAGTATTGAATTGTGACATTTACGCTGTGGAACTAGATAAAGAAGCAGCTCAAGATTGTAGTCAATTTTGCAAAGATATGGTTGTTGGTAGTATAGAGGATTATAGTTGGAAGCATCAATTTGCAGATATTAAGTTTGATTTTATTATTTTTGCTGATGTTTTAGAGCATTTATACGATCCATGGAGGGTATTGAAAGAGGTTAAAGAGTTTTTGTCTCCTATTGGGACTGTGTTAGTTTCTTTGCCAAATATTGCGCATAATGCAATTATTATGAATTTATTAGAAGATAAATTTGAATATCAATCAGTAGGGTTATTAGATGATACACACATTAGATTTTTTACTGAGCCTAGTATTAGAAGTATGATTGCAAATTGTGGTTATAAAGCTACTTATTTTGATACTATACGAGTAGAGCCTGAACATACTGAATTTAAGAAATCATATATGAGTTTATCAGATGAGGTAGTTGACACACTCATTAATAAACCTAATGGAACGGTTTATCAGTTTATTTTTGAAATATGCGAGATAAATGCAAATTTAGTTGAGTATGATTTTGAGAATTATACTCGTAAGCTTTATAAGTACACTTCTGGCGCACATATGCAGTTATTCTATTATCAAAATAATGAAGTTAATGTACCAGATGTACGCACACAATATTTTGATGATGAATTGCAAACCTTATTTAGATTTGAACTTGAGAATATAGAAAATTTGACGCATATCCGAATCGATTTAAGCAATTTTCCTGTAGTGGCGAATTTAGAACATGTGAAAATTATTTTGGCAGATAGTACAGAGCATATCTTGCAGAATTGTTATAACAATGCTAATTTTGTTAATGGTAATAGCTATACATATTTACATGATGACCCCATAAATGTGTATTATGTTGCACCGCTAAATATTTTACCTCAAAAATTAGCTGTTGAAATATCGGTTGATTTACATCCAGTAAAACGAAATGAGGTAATGAATTTAGCTAATCAAATCACAACTAAGCAAAATAATCAGTTGTATCAAAATCAGCAAAATATATCTCACTTATCAAATGAG
>RXKI01000073.1:0-1751 GCA_003962895.1 Neisseriaceae bacterium | reverse complement strand
ACAGAATGAGCTTGTAAATGTTTACAATTCAAAAAGTTGGAAAATTACTAAGCCATTGCGTGGTATAATTAAGTTGTTTAAGTTGAAGTAACCGAAGCATGAAAGGATTATGAATGAATAAGTATAAAGGAATTATATTAGCAGGCGGAAGTGGTACGCGCTTACACCCTGCGACACAAGTAATCTCAAAACAGTTATTACCTGTGTATGATAAACCGATGATTTATTATCCATTGTCTATTTTAATGCTTGCTGAAATCCAAGATGTTTTGATTATTTCAACTCCTCAAGATATTGGACGCTTTGAGCAATTACTTGGTAATGGAAGTCAATGGGGTATTAAATTATCTTATGCTGTACAAGAAAAACCTGAAGGATTAGCACAAGCATTTTTGATTGGTGAGGAGTTTTTAGCTGGATCTCCTGCATGCCTTATCCTGGGCGATAATATGTATTACGGTAGTGGAATGACGGAGTTATTAAAGTCTGCTCAAACTGCTAGTGGTGCAACCGTATTTGCCTACCAAGTTTCTGATCCAGAACGATATGGTGTAGTTGAGTTTGATGAGAATAAGCGTGCTATTAGTATCGAAGAAAAACCGACTCAACCAAAATCTGACTTTGCAGTAACTGGATTATATTTCTATGATGAAAAGGTTGTAGAAAATGCCAAGAAAGTAAAACCATCTCATCGCGGTGAGTTAGAAATTACAGATCTAAATCGTATTTATCTAGAGCAAGGTAATTTGAATGTGGTTACGATGAAACGAGGGTTTGCTTGGCTAGACACTGGTACTCATGATTCATTACTAGAAGCATCAAATTTTATTCAGACTGTTGAACACCGTCAAGGTATCAAAATTGCTTGCCTGGAAGAAATTGCACTACATAAAGGTTGGTTATCTAAAGAATCTGTCCGTGAGAAGGTTAAAAATATGGGTAAATCAACTTATGCAGAATACTTAAGAAGGATTACTAAATAATGGAGTTTATACAAACAGCAATTCCTGAAGTAATTTTAATTAAACCGAAAGTATTTGGTGATGAACGTGGATTCTTTATGGAAAGTTATAAGAAATCATTGTTTCATGCAAATGGTATTACCGCTGACTTTACCCAAGATAATCACTCTAAATCAGCAAAGGGTGTATTACGTGGACTTCATTATCAATTAGATCCTAAAGCACAGGGTAAATTAGTGCGTTGTGTAAGTGGTGCTGTATTTGATGTGGCTGTAGATATTCGTAAAGGATCTCCTACTTTTGGTAAGTGGGTTGGTTATGACTTGACTGAGGAAAATAAGCAAATGCTTTGGATCCCTGAAGGATTTGCTCATGGGTTTGTAACGCTTGTAGATAATACAGAGTTTTTATATAAAACAACTGGTGAGTATGCTCCAGAGTGTGATCGTGGTATAAAGTTTGATGATCCAGAGATTGGTATAGAATGGCCTAAGTTAGATGATTTATTGCTATCAGAAAAAGATAAAAAACAGCCGTTATTAAAAGATGCGGAAATTAATTTTACCTATAAATAAGATATAGAGAATATAAATATGAGCAAAAAAACTTTATTAGTTACTGGTGGAGCTGGATTTATTGGGTCATCTGTTGTTAGACAATTGATTAATAGTAGTGATTATAATGTAGTAAATATCGATAAACTAACTTATGCAGGAAATTTAGAATCGTTAAAATCAATTAGTGATAATCCACGCTATAAATTTGAGCAAGTAGATATTTGTGATAAAG
>RXKI01000044.1 GCA_003962895.1 Neisseriaceae bacterium | reverse complement strand
AAACAACTCGATGAAATCTAACAAATAAACTCTATAGCATTAATGAAGCATATGGATTAGCTAGTGGCCAATATGTGAACTTCTTTAGTAATGATTTAGCTGTTGGTAACAATAAAGATTGGGGAGTGTATGTGCTAAATTATCCAGGTGCAAATATTAGTGCTTCAGAAAGCCAGATTCCCACGAATAGCTCAGCTAATTGGGTGTTCTATAGTTGTGGGATCAAAAACATTACACCAACAGATTTTTTAAACTGTGTTAATAATTACCCGCAAGGAATTTAGTTAGATGATAAACAATAAAGTGGATTTGCAATATAAATTAAATAATTACTTAACAAAAGAATTGTTGCCAATTTTTAAATACAAATACCTCAAAACAGATATTTTGGCGGCTTTTTCTTTAATTTGTGTTGCGATTCCGCTTTCATTAGCAGTGTCAATTGCTGTAGGCGTGCCATTTAAAATGGCGCTTATTTCTGCCGCAGTTGGTGGTGTGCTAGGTGCTATATTTGGTGGTAGTAGGCTTGGCGTTACAGGCCCTGCAATTGCAATGTCGGTATTATTGGCAAGCATTTATCAAGGCTATGGATTTTCTGGTATAGTTTTTGTTGGCTTGATTTGTGGGGTCTTACAAATATTATCGGGTATATTTAAAGTCGGTAGATTGGCTAAATATGTACCTGTGTCATTAGTTCTAGCTTTTGGCTCAGGTATAGGTGTTTTATTATTATTTCAAGCTCTTCCTAGCGTTTTTAATGTTTCAGTAACAACTTCTGGCGCTACAGTATTTAATGTGATTGATAATTTAGGATTTTATAAAGAACATTTATTTTCTGGCTCGGTTGGAATTGTTTTATTAACGATGTTCATTATTGCCGTGTTGCCACGTTATATACCTAGAGCTTATGCATTCTTATGCGCAGTCATTATTCCTGTATCACTAGTATTTTTCTTGAAACTTAATGTTCCATTGATTAATAGTCTTCATGAAGCTAATCCAAGTGTGGATTTACTGAATATCAAATCTTTGCCTCAAGTTTATAAGCTTATGTTATTTAGTTTTGAAGTTTATGTATTAGCCTCATTAGAGACGTTGTTATCCACAAGTGCGGTTGATTTGATGGGTAAGGGTGAATTACATAATCCTAATCATGAATTAGTTGGTCAAGGTATTGCAAATATCGGTGTTGCAATGTGTGGTGGTATCCCTGTTACTGGGGTTGTGCTACGCTCATCCGTAAATGTGATGTCAGGAGCTAAAACTCGTCGCTCTGCGATTATTCATGCATTACTTATTGCTTTAATTATGTATGAGCATCAGTTTTTGGGTTATATCCCAGTTGCAGTGCTATCTGGTATTTTAGTTGCTGCTGCATTTAAAATGATGGCAGTTCCGCAGATTATTGACTTATTTAAACGTAATAAGTCAGATTTTGCTGTATTTATCATCACATTTTTAACAATTATTAGTACTGACTTACTTGATGGTATTCAAACTGGCTTACTATTAGCATTTATCATCGTTGGTTTCAAAATGCTTCGTAGTAAAGGTGAAATGAAGTTCTGGACTAATAATAATGTGTTGCGTGTAGGGCTTACAGGTAATTTAACTTTTATGTCATTTGATGAATTAGCTGAGATTAAAAAGATAGCTGTCACAGATAAAAATGTTCATTTTGTGATTTTTGAGTTCACGTCATTACAAAATTTAGATAGTACTGGTGCAAAGTCCTTGATTGATATTACGGATGAATTAAAAAAACATAATGTATCATCAATTTTTCATTCACCAAATAGCGAACATTTAAAAGTTATCAAAGCTAATACTTTTGATGAGGCAAATTATAAGATAACAATTACTGAGTATCAGATAAAAGATATTCTGGAAGAATCAGGGTATTCACATTCTGCAAGTGATGTATTACGTCATGGGATTACGAAATATGTGACGCATTATGCCAAAGAAAACCAAGAGTTAATTAGTACGCTTGCCCAAGGGCAAAAGCCACATACATTATTGATTACTTGTTCAGATAGTCGTCTTAATCCAAACGCATTTTTCTCAGCGAATATCGGTGAGATTTTCATTGTGCGCAATGTTGGTAATGTTGTTCCTCCATTTATGCCAGATAATATTTATAGTGAAATTGCAGCAATTGAATATGCTGTATCAGAGCTTGGGGTAAGAAATATTGTAATTTGCGCCCATACTGAATGTGGGGCGGTTAAAGCATCATATGCTTCGGGTGATGAAAATCTTGGATATGTTGGTTTGGATAATTGGTTGAGATTAATTAAAGATGGCTTTAAAATTCGTAAACCAGTCGATTATCATGAGGGAGTAAGCATTAATTTACTTCATCAAGTTGAGAACCTAAAAACGTATCCAAAGATAAATGCAATGTTTGCAACTAATCAATTAACCATCCACGCTTGGATATACGATGTGCATTCGGGTAATATGTTAGAGTGGTCTGAGAGCAGTCAAGACTTCATTTCAATCGTTTAATAATTTAATAAGATACAAATAAACTATGTGGTTAACTAGAGTTTCGATAAAAAATCCATATTTTGCAACAGTTTTAATGTTGGCATTAGTGCTTTTGGGATTGGTTGCGTATAAGCAGATTCCAGTTGAAGAGTTTCCGGATGTTAAGTTTCCTGTAGTTGTTGTTACAACCAACTATAAAGGTGCATCTCCTGATGTGGTTGAAGCTGATGTTACTAAACCGCTTGAGGAAGCAATTAATACAATTAATGGTATTAAAACTATTCGTTCATATTCATTTGAGGGTAGCTCAAGTGTAGTTGCAGAATTTAATCTAAGTATTAATCCAGATACTGCAGCACAAGATGTCCGCGATAAGGTTTCAACGGTTGCTGCTGGTTTTAGAAAAGATGTAGATACGCCAACTGTTTCACGAGTTGATATGCAGCAAAATGCTATGATGTCAATTGTGGTTAGTAGTGATGATATGTCATTACGCGATTTGACACAGTGGGTTGATGAAGTTGCTAAAAAGAGACTACAAACGGTGCAAGGAGTTGGAGATGTCCAAGTAGTTGGTGGTGTCGATCGTCAAATTCGTATTAATATTTTGCCGTATAAATTACAGTCGCTTGGTTTATCGATTAAAGATGTTGCAGTTGCCATTGAAAATGCAAATAATAACTACCCAGCAGGTGACATTAAAACTACAGCACAGAAATTTAATGTGCGATTAAATGGTAAACTTAAATCACCGAATGATTTTGCAAATATTGTGATTACATATCGTGATAATGTGCCGATTAGATTAAGTGATGTTGCAACTATTGAAGATAGCCAAGATGAATATAAGAGTTTGACTCTGGTTAATGGTAAGCGCGCTGTTGGACTTGAAATTAGGCCAATTGAAAAAGCAAATATCTTAGATGTGTCTAGTGGTGTATCTAAAATGATTGGTAAACTTAATCAAGAAAAGCCAGCTAATGTCACAATTCAAGTTCGTTATGACAAATCAAAACAAACTAAAGCCTCATTAGAAGATGTCGAGTCAACATTGCTTGAAGGCGCATTTTTAACTATTCTTATTGTGTTTATGTTCCTGAAATCATGGCGCTCTACAGTTATTACTGGTTTAACGCTACCGATTTCATTAATTGGTACATTATTTGCTGTATGGGTATTTGGTTTTTCATTAAACATGATGTCTTTATTGGCACTATCTTTGTCGATTGGGCTATTGATCGATGATGCAATAGTTGTGCGGGAGAATATCGTTCGCCATTTAGAAATGGGTAAAAGTCATTATCAGGCAGCACTTGATGGCACTAACGAAATCGGTATTGCGGTACTCTCAACGACATTAACGATTGTTGCAGTATTTTTACCAGTTGGCTTCATGCAAGGTATTATAGGTAAATTTTTCTTCCAATTTGGCGTAACAGTTACTGTTGCGGTATTGATTTCATTGTTTGTGAGTTTTACATTAGACCCAATGCTTTCAAGTATCTGGCATGAGCCTAAAGATGGAGGAATGCTAGGGCGCAGCTTCCTTGGTAAATGGCTAGATAAATTTGAAGCGGTGTTTGATGCAATTATTGTTTGGTATGAGAAATTCATCAGAAAATCATTGACATATCGTAAAACTACACTTGCCATTACTATTGGGATTTTATTTGGTAGCTTCGCACTGGTGCCTCTAATTGGTGGCGAGTTTATGCCAGAATCTGACAAGGGTAAATATGTTGTGAATTTCAAGACAGCGGTTGGCTCAAACGTCTTTTATACAGAAACTAAGGTTAATCAGATTAGTCAATTGCTTCAAGATAGAATTCCTGAAATAAAAAGCGTTACTGGTAGTGTGAATAAAAACTTTGGTGATGGTGCAAATAATGCCACTCTAGTTTTAGATGTTGGTAGCAAGATGGATCGTGCGCGCTCACTTAAAGAAATTATGGCACAGACTCGCCAGATTGTTCAGCAAGTTGGTGGAATTACTCTAAATAACATTCGTCCAACTGGTAGCCCAGGAGGCGATAGTAAACCAATTAATGTGGACATTAAAGGCGAAAATGTACAGACACTGAAAAAAATTGGTGATGATATAGAAAGTAGAATTGCTCAGATTAAAGGTACTGAAGATTTATCATCTAGTTTCCAAGATGTTGACCCATCGTTTAATATTGATGTAAATCGCGAAGTTGCGGCAACCATGGGAATAAATTTAGCTGATATTGGAAATACAATTTCTCCGCTATTTGCTGGTAATAAAGTATCAACTTGGGAAGACCCGCGTAATGGACAAAATTATGATGTGATGATTCAGATACCTGAAGAAAATCGTAATAAGAGTGTGCTAGATTTATTACAAGTTCCAACCAATATCTATACTGATGCGAATACACCGAAGATGGTGTCACTATCAACTGTAACTAGCGTTTCAACTGGTGAAGCGCCGCGTGAGATTGATCGGATTGATTTACAGCGTAAAGTAACAATTACTGGGAATATATCTGGTGATGATAAGCAGAAAGTTTATGCTGAAATTCAAAAAGTTCTTGATGATTATAAATTACCACAAGGTTATCAATTTGCACAAAGTGGTGACAATGAAGATATGATTCAATCATTCTTTTATGCTGTTTCAGCTTTGGCAGTTGGGGTAGCGTTTATTTATATGATTTTAACCGCGCAATTTAGAAGTTTCTTACAGCCCTTAATTATCATGGTGGCATTACCATTATCCTTTGTTGGGGTGTTTATTGCCTTGATTTTATTTGGTAGTACGCTTAATATGTTCTCAATTATTGGGATTATTATGCTAATGGGCTTAGCGACCAAAAATGGTATTTTATTAGTTGATTTTATTAATCAGCAACTTCGTGAAGGAGTTGATGTAATTGAAGCGATAGTTAGTGCGGGTAAAACTCGTTTGCGTCCGATTGTGATGACATCTCTTGCAATGATTTTTGGTATGTTGCCTCTTGCTGTCACGGCTGGGGAAGGTACAGAAACTAGAAAACCAATGGCGTATGCAATTATCGGTGGTATGACAACATCAACTATTTTGACGCTTATCGTAGTGCCGGTTTTGTATTATGTAATGGTTGGACGTCGTTATGCTAAGAAAAAAGCTTTAGCGAATAATTCATGAGAAAAGATATAGCGATTCAATTTAATACTAAATTTTTGATTATTTTATTATTGATTGAATTGATAACAGTGCCATTGGTTGCAATAAGTAATCCGTTACTCACGAAAAATTTTTGGACAACGATTTTTTTTGGTTTTGTGATTGCAGCATTTGGCTTAGTGCTTTTGCTTCGAATAATTCGTAATTACCTAATAAGTAACGCTGAGTCTTTATTTGGTGTGTTGGTTCGTAAAATTACTAACTTATGGCTAATAGTGGTTATTGCTGGTATATTAGAAATGGTAATGTTTGGAATACAGGATACATTATTCAGTAAACACGTCAATGTTTATACAGTTGGTTTTATCTCAGCATTAGGTAGTGTGTTTTGTTCTTTAGTGGTATATAAATTGTGCGCAAGTTTATTTAAATTATCCATTACTTTAGAGAGTGATGAGAAGAGATTTAGCATAAATTTTTCGTGGGTAAACATCATATATCTATCATTTTTGTTTGGGGTGTATGAATTTATTGTCTGTCCAATTACTGGGTGGTGGATACCATATCATGGTTTTGCACGTTTTGGGGTGGCTGTATTATCGGCATTTATTGGTGCGATATGCGGTTTTTTACTTATGTTGGTTGTAGTCAAGTTAATCAGACGAAAAGTATATTTTTATTTATCTGAAATTAATTAACTTTGGTCAAATTATGCTATTATTGAATATTGAATGATAGTACAATAGTTCACTTATTATTGAATAATCGGGAGATTTATAATGAATAAAAAAATTGCGGTAGTTGGTTTATTAAGTATGTTGATGTTTGCGTGCTCAAGTAATCGTGCACCATCAAATAATCCAAATCCAGATACAACATCAGCTGATGATACAACACAAACGAGTCTTTATAGTGATAGTTCTGCTAATGGTAGTGATAATAATGGTATGAATTCAGGTAATGACCAAGCTACTAACTCAGTATATTATGATATAAATCGTTATGATGTTGCTGATCAGTATGGCGCTACTGTTGCCTATAATGCTAATTTCTTAGCTGCTCATGGTGATGCAATTATTCGTGTTGAAGGTAATACAGATGATACAGGCTCAGTTGAATACAATTTAGCATTAGGTCAACGTCGTGCTGATTCAGTTAAGAAAGCCTTGATTACTAAAGGTGGTAATGCCGCTCAAATTGAAGCAACATCTAATGGTAAATTAATTGCTAAATTCTCGAATGATACTGAAGATGGTAGAGCTAAAAATCGTCGTAGCGATATGTTCTATACAAAAGTTGCACCTAATGGTTATCATTTAACAGCTAATGAATTGCCGGCTATTAATTAGTATAGTAATACAACTAATAAAAAAGAGTTTGTAAATTTACAAACTCTTTTTTATTTTATCAAGTGCTTAGATTAATTCAGCTGATTCGATAATAATTGCTTCAGTTGGAACATCATCATGTGGCCCATGGCGACCAGTTTTAACGCCTTTAATTTTATCAACTATATCTGTACCTTCAGTAACTTTACCAAATACAGCATAACCCCAACCATGTAAATTTTCACCACTAAAGTTTAAAAAATCGTTATCTTTAACATTGATGAAAAATTGTGCAGTTGCAGAGTGTGGCTGCATAGTACGAGCCATTGCAATTGTGTATTTATCATTTTTTAAGCCATTATTTGCTTCGTTTTGAATTGGGTTATTTGTTTTGCTTTCTTTCATGTCTTTATCCATGCCACCACCTTGGATCATGAAGTTATCAATTACGCGATGAAAAATTTTGCCATTGTAGTGACCAGATTTCACGTATTCAATAAAGTTTGCTACAGTTAATGGTGCTTTTTCAGCATTTAATTCAAGGGTAATATTACCTTGATTAGTTTTTAATAATACTTTAGTCATTTACTTTCCTTTTTTAAGTTGATTATTTTTTATGATTATCTGAAATTTTCATATAATGTTCGGCAGAGTATTGAATATGCGCAATTTCAGCATCAGTTAATTTACGAATTTGCTTAACGGGATTACCAAAATATAGATACCCAGACTCAAGAACTTTACCTTGAGGAACCAGGCTACCAGCACCCACCATTGAATTTTCTTTTACTACCGCTTTGTCTAATACAGTTGTACCCATACCAATGAAAGTATTGTTTTCTAATATACAACCATGTAAGCAACAATTATGCCCCACAGTAACATTGTCCCCAATTATTAAAGGAGTTTCTTCCGTTTTGCCTGGGTTGTAGTGTGTAACGTGCATCATGGTTAAATCTTGTACGTTACTGTTTTTACCGATTTTGATGTAAGAAACATCTCCACGAGCAACTGCATTACACCAAATTGATGAATTTTCACCAATAGTTACTTGCCCAATTATTACAGCACTTGGATCAATGAATGCACTCTCGGCGATTTGTGGAGTGAAGTTTAAAAATTTACGAATATTTGACATTTTATTTTACCACTCAATAGATTCAATTATATGATTTTGGTTTGTATATATACAAACATCTCCAGCGATTTCCAATGATTTTTTTACGATTTCCTGAGCTTTCAAATGCTCTGTATTATCAACTAAGGCTTTAGCGGCTGAATAAGCATAAGAGCCACCAGATCCGATTGCAGCAATGTTATGTTCAGGCTCTAATACATCACCTGTACCTGTGATAATTAAACTACATTCTTTATCTGCTACGATTAGCATAGCTTCTAGCTTTTGTAATACTCTATCAGTGCGCCACTCTTTAGCTAATTCGACAGCAGAACGCATTAATGCGCCACCATGCATTTCTAATTTAGCCTCAAAGCGTTCAAACAAAGTAAATGCATCTGCAGTTGCACCAGCAAACCCAGCGATAACTTGACCTTTGTATAAGCGACGAATTTTACGTGCAGTTGATTTTATTACTACGTGTCCTAATGTTACTTGACCATCTCCGCCTACAGCAACTTGATTGCCTTTACGAACTGCGACAATCGTCGTTCCGTGAAATTGTTCCATATTTTTATTATCCTTGATGAATAAGTATTAATTATATCGCATATTAACTAAGGCATCTGCTTTATGACTATCTAATAGCTTAACTAAAATTAAGTTTACTATGATAAAATATAAGCCCTATAATGAAATTTTCAAGATATGAGTAAATATTAATAAAATACTCGTGTTTTAGATTTAGATAAACAAATTAAACTAGGAATAAATGTAAATGTTAAAAATAACTTTACCAGATGGTTCGATAAGAGAGTTTGAACACGAAGTTAGTGTTTTGGATATAGCAAAAAATATTAGCTCTGGTTTAGCAAAAGCAACTCTGGCGGGTTTTGTAAACGGTAAGTTGATTGATGCGACAATTAAAATAACAGAAGATTCAACTGTACGCATTATTACCGATAAAGATGAAGAAGGATTGGAAGTTATTCGTCATTCAACAGCACATTTATTAGCTCAAGCTGTTCAACAGCTATTTCCAGATGTGCAAGTTACAATTGGTCCAGTTATTGAAAATGGCTTTTACTATGATTTTGCTTTTGAGCGTGCCTTTACTCCTGAAGATTTAGTTGCTATTGAAAAGAAAATGAATAATTTGGTAGATCAAAATATTCAGGTTGAGCGTATTGAGATGTCACGCGAAGAGGCGATTAAGCACTTTGAATCAATTGGCGAAAAATACAAAGTTGAGATTATTAGTAGCATTCCTGCTGGTGAAACAATTTCATTGTACCGCCAGGGTGAATTTATGGATTTATGCCGTGGACCTCACGTACCAAGCACTAGCAAGTTAAAAGCATTCAAGTTAATGAAAGTTGCTGGGGCTTATTGGCGTGGTAACTCAGATAATGAGATGTTACAACGTATTTATGGTACCGCGTGGCGCAATAAAGATGAATTAAAAGCATATTTGACTTTGCTTGAAGAGGCTGAAAAACGTGATCATCGTAAATTAGGTAAACAGTTAGATTTGTTTCATTTACAAGACGAAGCTCCTGGTATGGTGTTTTGGCATCCAAAAGGTTGGGCAATATGGCAAGTTGTTGAACAATATATGCGCCAAGAATTAACTGATGATGGCTATAAAGAGATTAAAACGCCTCAGGTAGTTGATCGTTCTCTTTGGGAGAAATCTGGGCATTGGGATATGTATGGTGAATTGATGTTCTCAACTCATTCTGAGAACCGTGATTATGCCGTGAAACCAATGAATTGTCCGTGTCACATACAGGTGTTTAACCAAGGTTTAAAATCATACCGTGATTTGCCGATTCGCTTAGCAGAATTCGGTTCTTGTCATCGTAATGAGCCATCAGGATCTTTACATGGAATTATGCGTGTACGAAATTTTGTACAAGATGATGCACACATTTTCTGTACTGAAGAACAAATGGAATCTGAATCAATTAAGTTTATTGATTTAGTTTTTAAAGTATATCAAAAATTTGGCTTTGACAATGTTGAAATTAAACTATCAACTCGTCCTGAAAAACGTGTTGGTGATGATAGTTTATGGGATATGGCTGAAAAGGCTTTGGCTGCATCGCTAGAACATAAAGGACTTGAATTTACTTATCAACCAGGTGAAGGTGCATTCTACGGACCAAAAGTTGAATTTACATTAAAAGATAGTTTGGGTCGTGGCTGGCAATGTGGTACTCTGCAATTAGATTTTAATTTACCAACTCGTCTTGGTGCAAGTTACGTCGCTGAAGATGGCAGCAAAAAAGTGCCTGTTATGTTACATCGTGCGGCTCTTGGTTCTTTAGAGCGTTTTATCGGGGTATTGATCGAACATCATGCTGGTTTATTCCCATATTGGCTAGCACCAGTTCAAGCTGTTGTGCTTAATATTTCTGAGAAACAAGCTGAATATTCAAATTCAATATTCAAGCAATTACAAAATAAAGGTGTGCGTGTTGAATTAGACTTATCTAATGAAAAAGTTGGCTATAAAATTCGTCAGCAATCAATGCAAAAAGTACCATATATTATTGTAATTGGGGATAATGAAGTTGCCAATAATCAAATTACAGTGCGTAAGCAAGATGGTACAGATCTTGGTGCAATGACTATTGATGAATTTATTGCTTTAGATAAATAATAGTTTGGTGAAAACTAAGTGGATTTTTGTGAGTTTTATGCTTAGATACTTTAGCTTTTTAAGTGTAATCTATAGTTGATTCTCAAACAGTGATTACTGCCTTGTTTATAGTTTAAAATTTCTTCTTAAGTCTTTTTTTAATGAGCTAACTAATATATTAGTTAGCTCTAAACCGTGCTCGTCAAGATTTCTTTTATTTACCAAATATACTGGAGTATCCTTTAATTCATACTCTGGTAAAACTGGAATTAGATTTCCTTGTAAAACTTCTTTTTCCGCATATGATTCGTAGTGAAAAAATATACTATCAGAATATTTACCTATGTTTTCAGCGCAATATGCCAAATTAGTGCGAATTTTAGTGTTTTTTATATCAAACAATATATCAAACAATATTTGCTCTTTTGTGTATTTGTTGGTTAGTCTAATTTGCTCAATGGGATTTAAATTTAAGCTGTCTAATATTCCAATCAGATTGTGGTTTTGTAGGTCCTCTATGCTTGACGGTATTTGCTTACTTTTTATGTAGCTTGGTACACAGTATAATTTGAGACTGTCAGAACGAATCAAGTGTGACGAATACTCTTCTGAATCTATTATTTCATAAGACAGGCCAATATCATAATTTGTTCGATGTATTATATCCACAGAGTAAAATATAATATTTAAGGCGACCTCAGGGTGCATCTTAGAGAATGTCTGCAAGCAAGGGCAAATCAATCCATATGCGATCACATTATTATATAAGCATAAAGTTAATTGATTGTTATATTCTTTTATATTTGGGTGAATTTCTCGAATAGAGGTTTCTAAATCTAAATTAAGATTTTTAAATTTATTATATAAAAGTAATCCAGCGGCAGAGAGTGAAATATTTCTAGTATCACGAAGAAGTAGCTTTTCACCAATATAGTTTTCTAGCTCGGCTAGTTTTCTGCTAACCGTAGATTGAGACATCCTTAATAGCTCAGCTGTGTGTTTAAAGCTATTTGTCTCAACTAGATGCGTAAACATTACTATGTGGTTAAACACGTCATGTATCCTTCCAATTACTGTAATATACTTAAGTAATAATGAGAACTTCAGTTATTATTACAATCAGAATTTATGTAATTTATATCTTATAATATCTTATATATTAATTAGATTATATAAAATATTCTGTGCGATATTATACTATGAATGTATGAGCCAATTATTGTTAAAAATAAATAAATACTCTTGTAAAATGGATTAATAATATTTATTTATTTAACTATCAAAAGTAGTAATAAAATTTTTATAAAGGTACATAGTTGGTGTGGAGCTATCAATAACAGTCTGTTTTAGTGTTGTTAAAAATGTTAAATGCATTATGATGTTAACATCTAAAATACTAATTTGTATTTTTGAAATTTATTGTAATCTGAATTATTATTTCTAAAAATGAAACTATATATTTGAAATGAATAATAATAGATACTAATTACCTCTATAAAATAATTATATGAAATCTTAATTAACAATATTTTGTCGTTGT
>RXKI01000069.1:10820-17872 GCA_003962895.1 Neisseriaceae bacterium | reverse complement strand
AAAGCATGAGATGAAATTTACAGCTAGTATTCATGATTTGGATTATAAAGATGTGGCATACGAGTATTTGCCGTTCCTAGCGCCGATTATAGAGGGTAAAGAAGATACCAAGATTAAATTTACTATCGGTAAAGGAGGGTTAAAAGAATTAGTTGCAACAAGTGACTTACGTAACGTGAGTATTAATGCTCCAGAGCCGCTGGTATTACAAAAAGATGAACCTCGTGAACTATATTTAAAGATTACTCCTGAAACAAATGAGCCACATAGTCCAGTTGCTATTGATTGGCGTTATGGCGATCACCTAAAAGGTGTGCAATATGCTGGCGAAGGACTAAATAGTTATGGAAAAATTGCGGCTGGTCAAACTGGTTATATGGAGAATCCAGATCAAAATTCTATTATGACCATTCAAGGTAGTATTGAATCATTTAACATCGAGCAATGGATTGCTACCATTGGTAAATTAGTAGGTGACAATAAAGAACGTGAAAACTTTATGAAGAGTCATGAAGTTGGAGCTGGGCGTATTGGTAAAAATGTCTTCCCAATTCAAGTTCAAATTGTTAGTGATCATATTATGCTTGGGAAACAGGATTTTGGTAATGGCACGGTGAATGTATTAGTTACTAAAAAGAATACTTCATTTAATTTATACACCCCAGTAACCAGTGGTTATGGTAATTTTGATTATAACAAGAAAGCCGTTAATTTAACACTTGATAAATACATGCTTTACAAAAAATTACCAGTAAAAATTAATCAAAATATTGGCTATGTGCCACTAAATTTTGTTAATGGTGGTAGCAATGCTTTTAAAGTCAAGTTACCTGATATTAATTTAAAAATAAATAATTTGTTTTTACAAAATCATAATTTAGGTAGTGTGAGTACAAGAGTTCACCAAAATGGTGATAATTTGTATCTTGAAAGCGGTGTGCTTACTAATAAAGATTATACTGCGAAATTTAGTGGTGTGAATTACTGCTTCGGTTGTGTTGGTACTGATTCATATGTAAATTTAGTTGCTGATGCTGATGTAACAAATTTAGGTAATTTAATTTACAATCTTGACTTTGGCCGTTTAGTCGGTGATGGTCTTGGGCAAGTGAAGGCTTCATTGCAATGGAATGGGGGATTTCAAGACTTTAAAGTTTATGGTATAGCTGGTAGGCTGCAAGGTAATTTCTATGATGGTAATATCTTAAATATTAATACTGGTACTGCAGGTGCTGTGATGAAATTCCTAGATTTGCAAGGGCTTTTCCAAATGGCATTAGATCCTAACGATTTATTTAATAATGGAATTTTCTTTACTAAGATGAATGTAGACGTTAGTTTGTTAACTACGCGATTAGATATTAATCAATTTGATATGTATGGGCCTTTGGCGGATGTAAAAGCCAATGGTATCACTAATCTAGAAGGTGGCGAGTTAGATGTTAATTTATCAGTAATGCCTCATTTAGGCTTTGCAATTGCGGTTGCGGCAGGTATTGCTACGCTTAATCCAATTGTTGGTCTAGCTGTTTATGGTGTGGAATTATTAACTGGTGGTTTACAAAATAAATTAGTTACAGCAACCTATGATATCACGGGTACCTTAGGTAATCCAGTAGTTAAGAAGACGAATATAAATGAGAATATTGTTCATAATGTAAACTCTTCATTTGACTTGGATTATGGGCTATGAAGATAGCTTTAATCCAAATGGTTTCAGCAGAGGATTATGCGACAAATTTACTTACCGTAGAGAAATTGGTTGAAGAAGCCGTTCAAAATCAGGCGCAAATGGTAATATTACCCGAGTTTTTTACGCAAATCTCAGATAGTGATAATAAATTTGATATCGCTGAAGAATTTGGTAGTGGTGCTTTACAAGATTGGCTTAGCAAATTGGCCTGTAAATATTCAATTACATTAATTGCTGGGACTATTGCATTAAAAACGCCAGCAATAAACCGCTATCTAAATAGTTCATTAGTGTTTGATTCAAATGGAAAAATACTTGCGCGATATGACAAAATTCATTTATTTAGACTCAATGATGGCAATGAATCATACAATGAAACTGCATATTTTGATAGTGGAAATAATTTAACTACATTTGAAGTTGCAGGGTTTAGATTTGGATTAGCGATTTGCTATGATTTGCGCTTTCCAGAGTTATTTAGACAAATGGGTGCGATTGACGCAATTATTTTACCTTCAGCATTTACTGAAACTACTGGCAAAGCACATTGGGAAATACTTTCTCGAGCACGCGCAATTGAGAATCAATGCTATTTTCTAGCGGTTAATCAAGGTGGAGTGCATCAATCTGGGCGTAAGACTTATGGACACACTATGGCAATTGACCCATGGGGTAGTATTATTGATAGTGCAACGATTGGGGAAAAGATTATTTATTGTACTATTAGCCATGAGAATATCAGCCGCATTCGAAATAAATTACCCGCATTAAATCATAGAGTGTTATAGCTATGCATTATCAAAATTTATATTTAAGTGAATTAGAAGATTTTTTAGACAATCATTCAAGTGCATTATTACTTGATGTTAGACAACCTTACGAATTTGCTGAGTTTGCGCTGCCTGATGCAAAGTTAATTCCATTAAATGAGCTAGCTAGTCAAATTGATGAAATTGAAACACGTAAAAATACTCCAGTTGTTGTGTATTGTAAGGCTGGTGTCAGAAGTGTTTATGCATGTAATATTTTGCATGAATTTGGCTTTACAGATTTATATAATATCGCAGATGGTGTGATTAGTTTATTGCCGAGAAATTATTAATTTCAGCATATCTTTTTGTCTGATTATTCGATTTATTAAAGATTTTTAACCTGTTAACAACTGTTGTGAATAATGTTGTTAATAACTATGTTGATAAGTTTAAAGGTTATAGTTTTTTCAGATGTTTCACGATAATTGAGCAAATTGTTTCAACTGCAAATATTAAATTAAAACAATGTGTTGTAATTGTCAAGTGGTGATTTTAGATAAAGATAAAAAATATTTTATGTTTTGTGAATAACTTGACTCTGGTTTACTAGTTTAAAGGCTGATTTTACGGCGTTTTTTGTGTCAAGATGTATTTTTAAATAGGCTAAGATAGATTGCAAAATAATATCATTTTTTTACAAAGTACGACACTTGGTTACAATGAAGAAGTTGGATTAATTGACTTATTAATTACTCATCTAGAAAAACAACAGAATTTATTTGAGCCAATTCAAGTTATCGTTCCAAATCAAGCTATGGCTGTTTGGGTAAAAGACCAGATTGCATTAAAAAATGGTATTTGTGCTAATGTTGATTGTGTGGTGTTAGCGGGTACGGTGATTGATAATATCTATTTAGCTAACAATACAGCACGTCAGCTATGTGATTTTAATCAAGTTAAATTCATTATATATAAGCTTTTACTTGAGAGTGATTTAACATCATATCCAGATCTGATGGAGTTTCTTCTCAATAAAACTACCAACACCATTGATAAATTAAAAGCCTTTGAGTTAGCTAATCAATTACAGGGTATATTTCACGAATATTTATACCTTCGTACTGAAGAAATGCTAAATTTAGCCAAATCAAACTTTAATGCTTGGCAAAAATCGATTTGGCGGCAAGTCCAATACAAATTAACTGAGTATGATACATTTTTAGATGCTTATAGTTACTTTGCTAATCTAACTGATAGTTCAACTATCAAATTACCTAAATCATTGTTTATCTTTGGTTTGACATCCATTTATCCATCGCAACTAAAAATCATTAGCAAGATAGCTTCAAAAACTACAGTATATTGGTACTATCAAGCATGCTCTAATGAGTACTATGGCGATTTATTATCTGAAAAAGCGCGAAGTAAAATTGAACAAAAATTACTACGTAAGCCTGACTTAAGTATCGATGATTTGTATTTAACAGCAGGTAACCCATTACTTGCAAATTTGGGACAGCAATCCCGTGAGTTTGTTGAGTTACTTAGGGCTAATGAAGTTAATGTTTATGAGTTTGATATTGAAGGAAAAACTGTAGTTTCACCAGATACGAGCTTATTAAAACTATTGCAACATGATATTAGAGCTCTGAAACAAAGGATTCGTCCAGAATTACGTTTATCCAATAATGATAATTATTATCTTGAGCCGATAGAGCTAAATTTACCACAGCAATCAAGCGTAAAGATAAACGTGTGCCATAATCGGATGCGTGAAGTTCAAGTAATGTTTAATCAATTGGCTAATGTGCTAAATAATGATGCGACATTAAAATTTTCCGATATTTTAATTAGTGCACCAGATATTGATGAATATGTGCCATATATTCAAGCAGTATTTGATAATGAGTATTCTCTTGATAGTCAAAATAATAAATGCTATTTACCATATTATATAACTGGAAATCGCCGTCATCGTACGAGCAAAATTATTGATACGGTGCTCCTTATTCTGGCTACACCATATCAATTAACTGTGAGTTATTTATTAGAAATATTAGAAGATGCAAATATTCAAAATAGTTTAAATATTTCTCAAGACGATATTGATACGCTTAGAAAATGGCTCAATGATAATCATACACATTTTGGCTATAGTGAACAAGATTATACGGAGTTTGGTTATGATAGTTTTAGCACCTATAGTTTCAAACAACTACTTATAAATGTGGTGCTTGGAGCTAGTCTTGATGAGAGAATTTTTCTAGCTAATGACCAATTGCCCTATCTAGGGTTTGCTAATGATATTGTTGTGCCATATGATAATTTAGATAATGCGCAGATTAATTTAGCAAATAAATTGATTGTGTTAATTAATTTGCTTGAAGAGCAACGTGAGATTTTTTATTGTGATGAGCATAATTATAATGAATTAGATTTGGCTAACGTCGCAGAATATCTAGATAGGTTAAAAGAATTTATTACAAGCGATGATGAATTTGGTTTGATTTGCGATGATTTGATTGGTAGTATCCGTACCAATGAAACGATGGTAGTTGATTTAGCTGTAGTTATTTCGCTGATTAAAGAACATGTCGGATTAATTAAAAATCGTTTGAGCCTAAGTGGTAAGATAAATTGCATGTCATTACAATATGCACGCAATTTACCATCGCGACATAGCTATGTACTTGGTTTAAACTTTGGTGAATATCCAACCAATTATCAGCCAAATCAATTAAGTTTACTCGCAAAAGAATGGTACTTAGCGGATAGAAATTATACTATCGAAGATAAGCAAGCTTTCTTGGATATTATTCTTGCGACTAAAGAACAATTAACACTTAGTTATATTGGACGCAAAGAGACTGATAATAGCGAGATAAAACCATCTCCTGTAGTTACCATGCTTTTAGATGTGATTGGGCAGAGCGTTAAAAATTTCTGGGTTAATGAGAATGATTTAATTAATCTAAGCTATGATTATCAGGGTATAGTTGAGCACCATGCACTCCACCCATTTTATAACAATCAGCAAAAGAATTATGCGGCAATTTGGAACCAAGTTAGCCAATTAAGTGCAAATGAAACCCAAATTACTAATTGGAATTTTGCACAGCTATCTCCAATTAAACTGTCAAAAGAGCAACTTGATTCTAGGCTGGATGTAAATTTAAGAACATTGATAAATACATTTAGCTATATAAATTCCAATCTATATAAAACATTAGGCATTGATACATTTGATAATGATATTGATTTGGAAGATGCTGAGTCTTTTGAGTTATATGATAGTTTAGTTGCTAAGAGTTTATTTAATTATTTTGAGAATTATGGAAATAAATTTACGCCTGATGAACTAAATAAATATCTTCATGCTAAAGGTGTACTCCTTTATAAAGAAATTGGTGACATTCAATTTAATCATTACTATACGGTTTATCAAAGCTATATAGCTAAGCGTGGTAATAATAAGATCAAGCTTGAATTTAGTGAAAAAATTACCGATAAATATACAGTCAAATTTGCTGATGAATTTTACCTTCAAGATAATTCAATAATTATTTGTGAAGATTTTACGCGCTTACGTGATGGTGATTTAGCCAAAGATATTAATAGCCTGTCTTATAGTTTTAGACTAAAAGGATTAATTAGCTATTGTGTACTTGGTGCAAATACTGGTTTTATAAAACAGCACGATATTCAGAACATTTTGCTTCGTCAAATAAATGCTGTTGGTGAGTCCAAGGATTTTGTTTTGATAGTTGATGATCCAGATGTTGTGCGGCAGAAAATATTTAAATATTATATTCGCAGCTTAACTAATCCAGTATTAATTCATCAGGGCTCAATCACAGCATTTGCTAATGAATTAACTAAATCATATCTGCCGGCAGATGCATTGATAAAAGCTCGTGGTGCCTATAATGGATTTAATGACAAGCAGTTTGAGAAAATACAAGCTGATGCAATTCTTGCAAATATTGCCGAAGACTATTTTGATTATATGAAAAATATTAATGGTGTGAACGATATTGTTTATATCGGTGAAATTTTGGCACAGCTAAGAGAGAAAAGATGAACAAATTTATAACTATATTTTTCTTAACTATTATCACAAATGTATTTGCTGATGATGGCAATAGTTTTTCTAATGCAAATTTGCGAGGTTATTTAGATAGTCACGATGGCAGTATGAGTGTTGTTAGTACACCTACTACAGCATCAAAGAGCTTACCAACTGGCGCTATATCAACAGCTAATAATGTGCAACCACAAGTAGTTAATCATACTACGTACACCACGGTAAATAATAATTACGAAGATGGTGGTGGTGAAGGTTATTATGACGATGGATATTATGGCGGTTATCCATATGGTTATGATGAGAATCGATTTAATCGTGATGATGCTCGCTATGATGTGGATCGTGATCGGGCAATTATGCGTTATAACCGCAATGGTGATATGACGACGCATGAGCCAATTCGATAAAAGAAATTAAGCTATGACACATCCATTACAACAAATTAGTTTTAATAATAAATCGCAAGCATCAGTAATTGAAGCAAGTGCTGGTACTGGTAAGACTTGGACTATTGAGCGAC
>RXKI01000069.1:5516-10770 GCA_003962895.1 Neisseriaceae bacterium | reverse complement strand
CAAGCCATTACTTGAGGCATCGTTAGATGATAGTGGTGTAGCAGCAATTGGTGTAGAAAATATCTTGGTAGTCACGTTTACCAATGATGCGACAAATGAATTAAAACAACGTATTAGTGAACAGATTTCTCAAACTATTAATATTTTATTATACCTGCGTAATGCTGGTAGTTTAGAAAAGACCGATTTATTTATTGATTACTTAGTATCACGTAAAGAGTTTGGTAATATTGATAAAGATATTACGCTTTTGGTACGGGCATTACAGAATTTTGATAATTCAGCGATATTTACTATACATGGATTTTGTAATCGAGTGCTACAAGATTATCAATTTGAGTGTGGTGTATCAGCATTTTTTGAGCTATCAGTTGGTCGTCAGGAATTAATTAGTAAATTGGTCCGTGATTTTTTCCGAAAAAATATTTTTACCAATAGTGAGTTGACTGATAGCCTGCCATTGGTATTAGACAATCTACGGAAGATGTTTGACCCTAAAAATAGCAACAATGATAAATCAGTGCTTGAGTTGGTCGAAGATAAATTACCGCGTGACTTATTTATTTTAGCTAATGATGAATATCAAATCAAATATCAGTTAGACGTTGATGCAGTTTTAGAGCCATTAGCGACCGAGTTAAAAAAAGATTCAGAAGAATCAAAACTAGCTAAAGCGCAATTTTTAGGCACAGTAATTCAATATATTCACGAGCACTATCGAGAGTCATTGGCGAGCAGTAATGCAATCTCTTATGATGAATTGATTCAATTAGTTGCAAATAGTGTTGCGCATTCAGATACGCTATCTGATACTTTGTATAGCAAATACCCGATTGCTTTTATTGATGAGTTTCAAGATACCGATGATTTACAATGGCAAATATTTAGTACGATATATCATTTAGCAGATAATCAATCACGCGGTAATGTGGTTGTAGTAGGTGACCCTAAGCAAGCAATTTATAGTTTCCGTGGTGCTGATATTGATACGTATTTATCAGCGCGTGATATGATACCTAATAAACTTGAGCTAACGCAAAATTTCCGTTCACATCGAAATATCATTCATTTTATCAATCAATTATTTGATTTACCTAACCAGAACTCCACACTTGAAAATAGTTATCTAGGAAATGGCATTGATTATGTTTGTGTAGATGCTAAGGGTAGCAGTGGCGTAAAATTGCCAGATAATAATGTGATGATGAATAAATTTGCAGAAGATGGCATTAATAAAACTCTTTATAGCGAAGAGGTTCAATTAGTTTCCATAGTTGGTAAAACTGCACCAGAGCGCCAAGATAAATTATTAAATGCATTGGCTTTTGAGATTTTGGCATTACTTAATATCGATGCAAATCTAAAGGGTAAGATTGCAATTTTGGTAGAGAAAAATTCTCAGGCTAAACAAGTGGTTGATTTTTTACGCCAATATGGAGTTAAGGCAACTGAGCTGAAGCTTGGTAATATATTTGCCACCACTACAGCTAGTAGTTTATACAAGATACTTTTATCATGTAGTGATTTAGGCGTTCGGCGCAATTTTATTGCGGCTCTTGCTACACCGTTATTTAATATTTCACTAGAGAGATTGTTTGTTGATAGTGACGAGGCTAATCCATTATTTGAATATTGGCAGCAGAGATTTTTCAACTATAAGCAAATTTGGCAACAAAAGAGCATTGTGTCATTAGTTTATCATTTGCTGGAAGATATAATAGCATGGCAACAAATTGACTCTCCAGAGAGTAAGGCACAAAACATTTTTACCAATCGTGAATTAGCAAGCCTTTATCAATTAGCTGAGTTATTACAAAAACAAGCACAGCGCACTCAAAATCAAGCTGAATTAATGTTTTGGTTTAAAGAAAAAATTAGTAACGCGGATAAATTACAATCCGAAGATATTGATGGTAATAACGAAGAGCTAATTCGTCTTGATAATGACGATGAGCAGATTATTATTACGACCCAACATAAATCCAAAGGTCTTGAGTACGAAATATTGTTTTGTCCATTCTTCAAAAGCACGATTAAGCTTGATGGCGATTATGATTTTAATTATCGTCGTCCATTTTTCAATAGTTATCGTGATGATGGTGCGAAACATTCGGCTATGATTAATGATACTCAGCTTGGTGAAAAAATTGTAGCTCAGGCAAATAAAGAAACTAACCGCCTTAATTATGTAGCGCTTACACGTGCGAAAAGTCGGATTTATATTTATCTACAAAACGTTACACCAACTAAAAATGGCTATCATTCAGCAGCGCGTCCGAGCAAGGTTTATGATTTATTTGGTTTTAATGTCAAAGATAATAGTGATACGAGCCATCCATTATTTAATTACCCAGAGTTTTTTAGTAATAATCCGATGAATGCACTGAAACGTCCACATGAGTTTAAAGGTGTGGCTGTTTATCGCCGTGATGATATTAGCAAAGCTGAATTAATTAAACTACGTCTAAATAGTGATGAAACCCAAACGCAAACTACATCATTAAGCACTCTTACGCGTGATTTGAGTATGATACCAGTGTTTACTCGTCAAAGCTATAGTGGAATTACGCATGATGGTGCAAATGATGATTTGAGTGATTGGTATGTGAAGGCAGAAAAAATAATTGAAGAGCCGATTGAGTATAGGTTTAGTGTGCTTAATGACGCCAAACTAAAAGGTGCGACATTCGGTACGTTATTTCATAGCTTATGTGAGAATTATCCATTTACGCTTATCCAACTTAGTGATTGTTTGATTAAAAATAATGTCGATATTATTGCTAATGAAGCATATATTGATGAATTTAGGCAGATGCTAGACGTGACGTTTAATTATCCACTATTTGACAATATTAGTCTAAACACAATTCAGCACAAACAGCATGAACTTGAGTTTAATTTAATCATTAATGATAATGTGAATTTACCCAATAGCTTAAGTAAAGTATTAGCCAAACACTACGGTGAAACACATCCATTTACCCAAGCAAGTAAAACTTTGAACTATGTCAAACAAGGTTTTTTGATTGGGTTTATAGATTTGTTTTTTGAGCATGATGGTAAATATTGGGTGCTTGATTATAAAACTAATAAATTAAATGATTATACAAAAGCAACTATCGAGAGTAATGGCGAAATTATCGAATCAATGAGCGAACATCATTATTATTTGCAATATCTACTTTATCTGGTGGCGATAAAACGATATTTAGAAACTCAGCTAAAAATTACTGATGCAACTGGTTTACTCGGTGGTGCGGTATATTTTTATGTGCGTGGAGCATTTACTTGTGATGTTGCAGAGTATGATGGGGTGTTTATTGATACTCGTTGCCAAAGTATTGTGCATGAGCTTGATGAGTTATTAAAAGGTAGTACAAATGCCAATTAATTATCTAGCTATCGCACGTCAATTTACTAGACTTAGTGAAAGTTATTTAACTCCAGCTGAGCAAGAGATGTTTACTGAAATATTAAATCAACTATACCTGAGTATGGCAGATGGAAATAGTTGCCTAGAGTTAAATAAAACTGATCTGGATATTCAGCAGTCTATTGAGGTAATCAAAAAATCAAATCTCGCACACGAATATATTGGTAAATTACCAGATAAATTAGTTGCATTACCAATAAGCTTATGGCGAGTGTCAGATAAGGTTTTTTTATTTCTCACGCGTTATCTGGCATACGAGTATCGTATTTACCAGAACGTAACTAATCTAGTAAGTGCGGAAGTACCTGAGCAAACTAATCGTGATGCTGTGATTGATAAGCTTAGAGAGTTACAAAAAACAGGGCTGCCAAATACCGAGCAACTAAATGCGATTATCAAAAGTTGTGAAAATAGATTTAACATCATTAGCGGTGGACCAGGCACAGGTAAGACGACGACAGTCATGCTATTACTTTGGGCACTATATCAGCTATATGGCAATGAGCTGAAAGTAAAAATCTGTGCACCAACAGGTAAAGCAGCAATTCGTGTTAGAGACTCGATGCTCGCGCAGATAAATAGATTTAAAGAAAAAAATCATTCACTAGATATGAAGTGCTTTGATAGCTTGACTAGTGATAGTAAAAGCTTTGGTAATACGATACATAAGCTACTTGGTGTACAACAAAATAATATTTATTTTCGTCATGGGATAGATAATCCACTTGATGTCGATGTGCTGATAGTTGATGAATCATCGATGATTGGGCTGCCATTATTTAGTAAATTGCTTGATGCAGTGAATTATGCCCAGATAAAACATATTATATTTTTGGGGGATCAAAATCAGCTTTCTTCAGTCGAGGAGGGCTATGTTTTTGCATCCCTTGTAAATCTAAATATAGAAGAAGAAAATGACAATCCACGTGATTTACTCGATTTTAATCAACAAGTAAGCCTTGCATCAAAGCTTTTAATCAGTAATCGAAATAATGCGCTCATTGCAAATATTGCAAGTCTAATCCTAAATACCCAAAGTGATAAATTAATCAACGAACTAAATAAACAAAATATGCTTCATGAACTAAAATTAACAAATGTGATCAGTCATATATTGCATGGTAATCATGGGTTAATCAATTATATAGAGAAGGTGCAGACTAATACTGAGTATTATCTAGCTAATCAAACAGAGTTATTTAAACTATTTAATCAGCAGAGTAATCTGTGTTGTACCAATGTCGGTATCTTTGGTACAGAAAACCTAAATAATCTACTGGAACAACAAATCAAGCAAAAGTTTGCAATAACAAGTGAATGGTACACTGGTCGTGCAATTATGATTTTACAAAATGATTATTCGCTTGGTTTATCCAATGGCGATGTTGGGATTTGCGTGATTCATGATGATGTAGTCAAAATATTGTTTGACAATAATCGTGTTTTTATTCCAGAGGTATTACCAAAATATAGCCAAGCATTTGCGATAACGATACATAAGTCACAAGGCTCAGAGTATGAGAGTGTAAATGTGATTTTACCAAAGATGAATAATGTGGAAAATAATAGTCTTTTGAGTAAAGAATTACTTTATACTGCAATTACGCGAGCAAAGAGTGAAGTGAATATTTTTGGGAATAAAGAAATAATTAAGCAAGCTGTGTGTAATCAAATTATTCGAAGTAGTGGAATAGAGTTTCTCAGATAAAATAAAAAGTTGGCTTATGCCAACTTTTTATTTTATCAAATATACCAAATTAAGGATTTGGATTTTGTTTTTGAGTACATCCACTTGAAGCTGGGAATAAACTAGCAACTTTT
>RXKI01000069.1:0-5466 GCA_003962895.1 Neisseriaceae bacterium | reverse complement strand
CGGTAAATCAGCTACTGTACACGCACTACCTTTATCTTGCAGACATTCTGCCACAGATATTTTATAAGAACCAGCAATGCTAGAAACTTCAGCAACTTTAGCGCGATCCATGTAGTTCGCATAAGCAGGAATCGCAACAGCAGCCAATACACCGATGATCGCAACAGCAATCATCAATTCGATAATCGTAAAACCTTTATTATTTTGCATAATAATTTGTTCTTTCTAAAAATTTAATAAATAAACGATACTTAATACCCTCTGCACTTGGCTACCCAATAATTACAAATCAGATGCGCAATAAGGCATTAAGTATAGAGAGTCCCATATTGTACATAATCCTAATTTATAGTTGTGAAAAATATGTGGTTATTTTAATTATTACTATAGCTATATTGTTTTACTGTTGAGCAATATTTTGGCAGATAGATGCTTGGTAAATTGGAATAGCATGATTTGCTTATCTTTTTTGATTGTCCTATGTAGTATTGCATCCTAATATACGGCGTTGTTTCTTGTGTGTTAAATTGCAACTCATGAATGAATTTTGGATTAAGGATTGCAGTTAAATATAGCGTTTTATCCAATGGGTGTTTACGAATTATAATGCTTTTGATCGGTACATCGATAAAATTAAATGGATCTGGTAGATTGAAAGTTTGATTAGTAATGTAGATATTGCTAAATTCTGGATTATGCGTAATCTGATACTCGATTTTGTTTTCAATGTCTTGTAAATAATCATTGGCAGCTTTGACCGATTGACGAGTAGCATATATCATATGTGCAAAATACGCACAAGTCAAAAAAATTATTGTTAGCAAAAAAAAGATTATTTTTTTTATCATTGTGGGTGTATTTTAGAAAAATTGAGTAATGATTGTAACGGAAAATTTTAGCTAAGTGCAACTAGATTTTGCTAGTTAATTTTTGAAAGTGCTTGTTATAATTGGCTTTGAGTTGTCATTGTTGAGAACGGCGAAATAACTTTTTTATGTTGTTCACAGCTCTTGTTAATAGTGCTGTGGATAACTCTGTGAATAAGTGGTTTAAAGCGTGTATTTATCTGGCTTGTTGAAAATTTGATAAATTGTTCTATTTTGATTGATTTTTAAGTAAGTCAATGGGTTGTGGTTTGTCAAGTTTGAGCAAAAAATATTTTTTAAGTTTTTTATAGTTTGTGAATAAGTGTAGTAAAAATATGCAAATTCCGATTGAAATTTATAATAATTTATGCGTGTATTTACTTAATATTTATTACGGATTAACTCAAGCAGTCCACCATTAGTTATGCCAAGTACTTTTGTGTAGCTAATATCATTTTTAAATAAAGTGGTTAATTTATTGATGAGTTTAGTTTCTTCTGTTTTGCCACTATCTTTGATTATGTCAATCAAGATAATCCCATACAGATTGCGTAATGCGATTTGTCGGTAAATTTCATCGAGGCAAGTGTTATTTATTTGTGCATTACTGAGTTTACTATTGTTGCTATTGATATCAAAAATATGAATACCTGCGATTACTCCATATTCTATTTTTATGTCGTTAGTTGTTGTAAAAATATTTTGCCCACAGTATTTTTGATAGCTTACTAACTCATGTGTAATATCTAAATGTGGGTCATAGGTAATTGCATCGAGTTCCCAAATATCTTGTAGTTCTATTAATTCTTGATTTATTGAGCTGTCATTATTGATAATTTCACAGTTATCGGTAAGATTTAATTCACGAATCACGCGCAAATAATTTGCTGTACCATTATGGATTTGCTGCACCGATGAACTTGAGTTAGTGATATCACTAATGTGTTTAGCAATATTTGCGAGTTTATCAGCCTCAAGGTAAATGTTCTCTAAATGTGAGGATTTACTAGCTGAGCGAACTATCCATTGCCCAGTTAAGTGGTTTAGTTTATTTTGTAGTGTATTTGTAAATTCGCTATCAGTTGATTTATTAATTATTTGGCATTTATTAGATGAGCCCTGATAAATTATGTATTTACCAACGAGAGTGTATTCACTACGAAGCTTTGCTTGTTTAGAATCATTGCCATGCCAAGTTAATTGGGTAATTAATGTTGAGCCATTTTGATAATTAGCTTTTTTAGGTAAGTTGATGAAACCTATATCATTATCGGTATATTGAATAAATGCGCTATTATTTGCATTAACTCGCGTTATTTTACTGATGAATATACTTTCAATGTTTGGTGTCCCAAGGTTGTCAGTTACGACAAATCGTAGTGTGTTATTGCTACCATAGACAAAAGTAGTTATGTCACTATCCTGCCGATGCATAATTACTTTACTAATTTGCAAAATGACGTTCCAATTCTTGCATCGCTTTACGCACTTGGTTTAATGGTAATCCCATGATGGCATAAAAGCAACCTTCGATTTTCTGAATAAATTGCCCCGCATAGCTTTGTATGCCATATGAGCCAGATTTATCTTTATAGTCGCCTGTTGCTAGGTAGTTGTGAATTTCATTGTCTGACAACTCGTCAAAATATACCCAGCTCTCAGCGCTAGAGGTATAAGTAAAATCTTGGTAGCGTAGGGTAATTGTTGTGATTACTAAATGTTTATTTCCAGCTAATTTTTTCCACATCTTAAAAGCATCATCATAGTTTGCAGGCTTACCAAGTACTTCATTGCCTAGCACTACTTCGGTATCGGATGTAAGCACAGGATGTTTGGCTAAATTATGCTCGACAATATAATTCCATGCTGCAAGAGATTTTTCATTACAAATTCGTGTCGAGTAACTTTGGTAATCTTCATTTTCATGAACTTCCTCTGGAATATCTATTGCCAGTACTTCAAAATTGATGCCAATTTGAGTAAGTAATTCTTTACGGCGAGGACTTTTTGAAGCAAGATATATTTTTGAAGTGATTTTATTATTTGTTTGCATTAATTAAAACCTATGTATAAATAGTCAAAAATTATTTGACAAAAAATATGTATTATCATACAATACCGTTCTGCACATAAAGATGCCTCAATAGCTCAGACGGTTAGAGCGACGGACTGTTAATCCGCAGGTCGTAGGTTCGATTCCTACTTGAGGCGCCATTTCAAATTATTCATTTAATTCCCCAACCAAACTTTTATCCATAGCTTTTTTGATTTTGTCATTAGTTACGCCAAGTGATTTTAGTATTAGTAATTTAGCTAATGCAGCCTCAGCTGTCATATCACGCCCATTCACTATTCCTAATTTATAAAGCTGTCCAGCAGCATAATCATTACTTACAGAGCCTTCATTTACTTGAGTTATGTTTACAATAATAATATCGCGGCTAATGGCAGATTTTATCGCATTAACAAGCATATCATTACCCATTGGAATATTGCCACTACCATAAGTCTGTAAAATTACTGCATAAGCATTAGTTGAATATAGAGTTTCAGCGATAAAGTCAGTGGTAAATCCTGGGCGTAAACTTAAATCTAATATTTTGATATTATCTTGAGGGATTACTGGGGCAAAGCTAAAGCGTTGTGATTTTTGCCAGTATTTGGTAAACCAATTAATATGAATACCAAATTCAGCAAGCGGTGCAGCATCTACAGAATCAAAACCAAAGAAACGATAGGTGCTGACTTTTTGGGCGCGACATCCGCGTAGTAATTTGTTATTAAACGCAATAGCTACTTCATGCAAATCTTCGCGCCCAGCAGCATATAGCGCATCAATCATATTATTCCAACCATCACTACGTTTATGAACTAATGGAAGCTGTGAACCAGTCAAAATAACTGGTTTATCTAAGCCACGAAGCGCAAAAGATAAAACACTAGCAGTGTATGCCATAGTGTCGGTGCCATGAATGATGATAAACCCAGTGTAGTTATCATAATTGTCTGATATGTCTTGGATGATTTTCTGCCAATGAGTGATATTTATATCAGATGAATCAATTAATGTGTCGTATTCAATTAAATCAATCGCGACATCTTTCATAATATCAAGAGTGTCTAATTGCTTTTGTAATAAACCTTTTACTGGAGCAAGACCACCTTCGAGATAGTCCATGCCAATGGTGCCGCCAGTGTATAGAATTAGAGTTTTTTTCATATTTATAGCTAACTAATTTTAAAATTGTACTGCGTTCTTCACCTCTAGTCTGGAGGTATCGCCGCTCACTGCATTGTACACTTTTATCTGAGATTAGCCATAATATTATTTACTATTTGGCGGTAAAACTGTGATGCCAGATTCGTACTGTTTCCAGAAATCATTAGTCAATTTATAATTATATTTTTCACCAACACTATATAGATTTACTTGTACTTGAGTTGGCTGATTATCATTTAATTGAACAGCAAAGAATGCTAGGCTTTTTGAGGTGCGTGGAGCTGGTTTAGCACCAGTTCTGAAAATACTATCATCATTACCAGCATTGCGATCTAGGCCAATATTTTGTAAGTCATCTAATGATATGCTTGATTCGGTATTGATTAGTTCTAATGCGCGATTGTAACGAGTTTGGCTATTTGCTAGTCTTTGCTTTTCTGCTTCACTATATGGATAGTCTTTAATCAATGCTGAATCTTGATAATTATTGGTATGTGCAAAGCTACCAATTTTTGTAATACTGTATTTGTATTTATGATTTGGTGCTACTTCAATTGACAATAAATTTGTCCTATCGGCAACTTGGTAGAATACTGGATCAGAATATTTTTTGATAAGTTTTGGAATATCAGGAATTACTGCCAATGCATTACTATAGTTTTGTAAAATATCTTTACTGAAATCGTCGGCAATACCGCCAACTGCTTTATCTGAGTATTCAATTGTCACTTCATTAAATACCGCAACGCCGCGTTCATTTACACCAGCAGATACAAAATCAGGTACATCTTTACGTGATAAAGCAAGATATTTGAATTTATTTTTTTCAGTTACTACCTCAATCACTTGATTATCTGGATTATTATCACGATTTTTTGCCATTACAAATGAATCATTTGTGCCATTAAAACTTGCAAATGTAGTGCAAGCAAATGCGTTAGTAATTAATAATGATAGCAAGCTTAAACGGTATTTCATAACTTAATTCCAGTATAAAAATGATATAATCAATCACAATAATAACCTTCGAGATTGCACATCATGATTGATAAATTTATTCAACAATTACAGCATATATTACCACAAAACCAAATAATTCAAGATGAGTTATTGCGCTATGCGTATTCAACTGATGCAAGCTTGTATCGTATGGTACCAAAGGTAGTTTTGCTGGTAAAACAGGAATCGGAAGTGATTGATGTTATAAAATTAGCTACTCAATATGATGTTAAATTAACTTTCCGTGCCGCAGGTACCAGTTTATCTGGGCAAGCTGTTACAGATCAAGTATTAGTGATGCTTGCGAACGATAGTTGGTTAAAGCATACTGTTATAGATAATGGACGTGCAATTAATCTACAACCTGGGATAATTGGAGCA
>RXKI01000145.1 GCA_003962895.1 Neisseriaceae bacterium | reverse complement strand
TGTATGGTATGGCAATGAACTTAGAACGTGATTCTGTTGGTGCAGTAGTTCTTGGTGATTATGAACATATCAAAGAGGGTGACGAAGTATCTTGTACAGGACGAATTTTGGAAGTTCCTGTCGGACGCGAGTTAGTTGGTCGTGTAGTAGATGCTTTGGGGCGTCCTATTGATGGTAAAGGTTCAATTAATGCTAAGGTAACTTCTCCAGTTGAGAGAATTGCACCTGGTGTAATTGATCGCCAATCAGTAAGTCAACCATTACAAACTGGTTTAAAATCAGTAGATTCTATGGTTCCAATCGGTCGTGGTCAACGTGAGTTAATCATTGGTGACCGTCAAACTGGTAAAACAGCAATTGCCTTAGATGCTATTATCAATCAAAAAGGTTCTGGGGTAATTTGTATTTACGTAGCTATTGGTCAAAAAGCTTCATCAATTGCAAACGTAGTACGTTACTTAGAAGAACATGATGCAATGGGACATACAATTGTTGTGGCTGCAACAGCTTCTGAATCAGCAGCTTTACAATTCTTGGCACCATACTCTGGTTGTACAATGGGTGAATATTTCCGCGATCGCGGTGAAGATGCATTGATTGTTTATGATGATTTATCTAAACAAGCGGTTGCTTATCGTCAAATTTCATTGTTATTACGTCGCCCACCAGGTCGTGAAGCGTATCCTGGAGATGTCTTCTATTTACATTCTCGTTTATTAGAGCGTGCAGCTCGTGTAAATGCTGATTATGTAGAGAAGTTTACTAAAGGCGAAGTAAAAGGTAAAACTGGCTCATTAACAGCATTGCCAATTATTGAAACTCAAGCAGGAGATGTTTCTGCATTCGTACCAACAAACGTAATTTCAATTACGGATGGTCAGATTTTCGTAGAAACAGATTTATTCAATTCTGGTATCCGTCCTGCTATGAATCCTGGTATCTCAGTATCACGTGTTGGTGGTGCTGCTCAAACTAAGGTAATCAAAAAGCAAGGTGGTGGTATTCGTCTAGCATTAGCACAATACCGTGAATTAGCATCTTTTGCACAGTTTGCTTCTGATTTAGATGAAGCTACTCGTAAGCAATTACGTCATGGTCAAATCGTGACTGAATTGATGAAGCAAAAGCAATTCTCGCCAATGAGTGTTTCAGAAATGGCGCTTAGCTTGTATGCAATTAATAATAATGCATATGATGGAATTGCTGTAAATAAAGCATTAAGCTTTGAAGCTGGCTTTATTTCTTACGCGAAAACAAATGCTAAAGATGTTGTAGAACGTATTCAAAGCACTGGTGATTTATCGAAAGATGATGAACAAGTTGTAGCGAAAGTTTTACAAGAGTTTAAATCAACGTTTACGCTGTAAGAATAGCTTTTTGAGGAAAAAATAATGGCTGCTGGAAAAGAGATTAGGACCAAAATAAAAAGTGTCCAAAATACTCAAAAGATTACTCGAGCTATGCAGATGGTGTCAACATCAAAAATGCGTAAAACTCAAGATCGAATGAAAGCTGCTAGACCTTATGCTGAAAAAATACGTGAAGTTATGGCTCATTTGGCACAGTCTAATTCTGTATCTGAGACAGTTTCACCATTTTTACGTAAACCACAACAAATTAAAAAAGTTGGTGTTATTCTAATAACTGCTGACAAAGGTTTGTGTGGTGGGTTAAATACTAATGCGATTAAACTATTTACAGAAAAATTGCGTGATTATCGTAACCAAAACGTTGAAATCGAAGTTTGTGCTTTAGGGCAAAAAGGTTTGGTTGCTGCCAATCGACTAAAAGTAAATGTTTTAAGTTCAGCTGTTGGTTTAGGTGATATCCCTCATATGAGCAAAATTATTGGACCATTGTCTGGTATTTTTAAAAAGTTCTATGAAAAAGAATTAGATGCTGTTTATGTAGTATTTTCAGAATTTGTCAATACAATGAAACAGCAACCTATTTTTGAACAGGTATTGCCGTTAACTGAGCGAGATTTACATATTGAATCTAAATATCCATGGGATTATATTTATGAACCTTCTGCAGAAGAAGTGTTAAATGAATTAATTCGTCGTTATTTAGAGTCAGTTGTTTATCAATGTTTAGCTGATAATATGGCTTCAGAGCAAGCTTCGCGCATGATTGCAATGCGTGCAGCAACTGATAATGCTGGTGAAGCTATACATCAATTAAGCTTAGCTTATAATAAATCTCGTCAAGCTGCTATTACTAAAGAGTTAGCAGAAATTTGTGCTGGCGCAGCAGCAGTATAGTAAATCTTTGTAGGAATACAAAATATGGTACAAGGAAAGATAATACAAATTATTGGAGCCGTTGTCGATGTGGAATTTCCGCGTGATAATGTTCCAGCAATTTATGATGCCCTAAAATTAATCACTGGTGGTGATTTAGTTTTAGAGGTTCAACAGCAATTAGGTGATGGAATTGTACGTTCTATTGCTATGGGTAGTTCAGATGGTTTACAACGTGGATTAGATGTTGTAAGTACTGGTGCGCCAATTTCTGTGCCAGTTGGTACAGCAACTCTTGGTCGTATCATGGACGTACTTGGTAATCCAATTGATGAGGCTGGTCCTGTTGCTACAGAACAACGTCGTGCAATTCACCAATCTGCTCCAAAGTTTGATGAAATTTCACAAACTACAGAATTACTAGAAACTGGTATCAAGGTAATTGACTTATTATGTCCATTTGCTAAAGGTGGTAAAGTAGGTTTATTCGGTGGTGCTGGGGTTGGTAAAACTGTAAATATGATGGAACTAATCCGTAATATTGCGATTGAGCATAGTGGTTATTCTGTGTTTACAGGTGTGGGTGAGCGTACTCGTGAGGGTAATGACTTCTACCACGAAATGAAAGATTCTAACGTATTGGATAAAGTATCGTTAGTTTATGGACAAATGAATGAGCCTCCTGGTAACCGTTTACGTGTTGCTTTGACTGGTTTAACTATTGCAGAACAGTTCCGTAATGAAGGTCGCGATGTATTATTATTTGTTGATAATATTTATCGTTATACTCTTGCGGGTACTGAGGTGTCTGCATTGTTAGGTCGTATGCCATCAGCTGTGGGTTATCAGCCTACACTAGCTGAAGAAATGGGTAAATTCCAAGAACGTGTTGCTTCAACTAAGACTGGTTCAATTACTTCAATTCAAGCGGTATACGTACCTGCGGATGATTTGACAGATCCATCTCCTGCAACAACGTTTGCCCATTTGGATGCAACAGTTGTATTGAGTCGTGATATTGCGGCACTAGGTATCTATCCTGCGGTTGATCCATTAGATTCTACTTCACGTCAATTAGATCCGCTAGTTGTTGGTGAAGAGCATTATAATGTGGCACGTGGTGTTCAGATGACATTACAAAAATATAAAGAATTACGCGATATTATTGCAATTCTTGGTATGGATGAGTTGTCTGAAGAAGATAAATTAACAGTTGCTCGTGCTCGTAAGATTCAACGTTTCTTGTCTCAACCATTCTTCGTTGCCGAAGTGTTTACTGGTTCACCTGGTAAATATGTATCGCTTAAAGATACTGTTTCTGGCTTCAAAGCTATTCTTGAGGGTAAATATGATCATTTACCTGAACAAGCATTCTATATGGTTGGTTCAATTGAAGAGGCTGTAGAGCAAGCTAAGAACTTTAATTAAGGAGTTAAGCTATGACAACAATGCAAGTTGAGTTAGTTAGTTCAGAAGAACAAATTTTTTCTGGCGAAGCTGAATATGTTGTAGCTCCTGGTTCAGATGGTGAGTTGGGGGTTTACCCCCACCACATATCACTAATTAATAAATTAGTTCCAGGGTTATTCCGTGTCAAATTACCACACCAAGAAGAGCAAGTTGTTTATGCAATTTCAGGTGGTTTTTTGGAAGTTCAAAGTAATAAAGTTACTGTTCTGGCAGATGTGGTGGAGAGATCTGAAAATCTAGATGAAGCTAGGTTGTTAGAAGAAAAACGTCAAGCAGAAGAAAGGGTTAAGGCTTCTGGTTATGCATTAGATAATGATTCCGCAAAAGCTTATGCTTCACTGGAGTTGGTATTGGCGCAATTGAAAGCATTAGACTACTTGCGTAAGAACGCACACCGTGGTTAGTATTTATTATGTTATTTGATTTAATTATTATTAGTTAAAATATAGCTTTATGGTAGAATAACTCTGAGTTACATTTTAACTTTATATTAGTTGGTGTTATCAATATTTTGTATTAAAAGAAAGGTTCTTAAATGAAAAAATTATTAGTTGTATTATTAGCTGGTTTATCTTTAGTTGCTTGTTCTCATGAAGCTGGTTCATCTTCAGCTGACGCTTCTGGTACTGAAGCTTCTGCTGCTGTTGAAGCATCAGCTCCTGAAGCTGCTCCAGCTCCTGCTGCTACACAAGAAGCATCAGCTCCTGAAGCATCAGCTCCTGAGGCATCAGCTCCTGAAGCGTCAGCAGCTCAATAATTATTTTAATATAATTAAATAAAGCCAAGTATGTAAAGTACTTGGTTTTTTAATATGCTGAAAAAATATTTAAAAAAGTTAAAAACAATATGTTTTGGTTATAAAACATCAAAATGTGTTGGCATAGACTTGAGTTTATTTAGTTCTAAGATGGTTGAATTAATTGATAATTCACTAGTTATAGATAAATATTCATTGATGGATACAAAAAAGAAAGTGTTTTCATCATTGGAAATTATAAATATTGAACAATCAGCAGAACATATTTCACGCCAGTGGGATTTGTTAAAACCTGATGCTACAAGTGCTGCCATTTCTATTTCTCATAATTCAATTATAGTTAAAGAATTTGAGATACCAAATATCCCTAATAAATATAAACAATATGATCATATAAAAAATTTGATATCAGCTGATATTGCTATAGATGAAATTGATTTTGACTATACTATATCAATACAAAGCGATAAAATTTTAGCTAAAGTTGTGATAGGTAAAAAAGAGAAGCTTGAAGAGTATTTAGCAATGGTACAAATGGCAGGATTAAATCTTGCTGCTATTGATGTAGATTCTATGGCTGTTGCTGGACTTCTTGGTGAACTAATTAATCGTTATCAAATAAATCAATCTACTATATTTTTAGATATTGGTAGTGAATTTATACGTGCTTATGTGTTTATCGGCGGTAAGTATGTAATTTATCGTGATTTGAATTGTAATATCAATCAAGCTTTGTTTGATGTATGGTTAAACATAAGCGATCAAGAGCAAATTGATTGTAATAGATTATATAAATATTTAGCAGATAATATTGTTGAAGCGCAGAAAGTCACTGATTTTGTTCTTGAACAATATGATTTGTTATTTAATACATTAAAAAATAGTTTATTACTCGAGAAACAAATTAGTTTATCACCTCAATCTGCTGTATATTTGTTTGGTGGTAACTCATTACTACCAGGTTTCAAAGAAAAATTATCAAATAAACACTCTGGTGAAGTTCACTTCATCAGTGATTTACTACCTGAGAATAAACATATACCACAAGATAAATTATTGAGATTGGTTACTGCTATGTCATTAGCGATGTGGGGTAATTAAAATGCAAAATAGAATAAATTTATTTAACTACCACCAGCAGGAAATTAATTACCTTAAACTCAGGATTTATGTATTGCTTTGTGTTGTGGTATTATTTGCAATACTGTTTAATTTATTTATGTATTTGGATATTCAATATAAAATTGAACAACAGAAGAGTAATAATACTTTCTGGGCTAATCAGCAACAGATATTAAACAAACAAATTGAGCCAATAAAAGAATTTAAAAAGCGTGCGGCTAATATTGAAAATAAAATAAAATTGATTAAAGTTATTGAAGGTAAAGGTGACAATTCTATTGCTATTATGCATGAGTTATACCATTTAACTCCTGATAGGGTATATTATACTAATATGAATATCAACTTTGTTAGCGGTAACATAACTATGAAAGGTGTTGCAGCTAGCCCGTTATTTGTTGCGCAAATGCTGGATTATATGCGAGAATCTAGTACAGCACTTTATAATCCAAAATTAAAAAATAACTTGACTAATGATCAAAATACTTATAATTTTGAAATAGAAGCACAGATTGATAAAAGTAAATTAAAAGCAGAGATTGAATCAAATGGCGGATAAAAAAAATCAATTAAAAATTAAAATTGATTTTCGTCAATTTTATTTATGGGATGTAAAGGTATTATTAGCAATAGCTCTAGTGCTGTGTACTTGTATCTCATACTTGATATATAATAACTTAATGGATGAACCGGTTGCTGATTTAAGTGGTTTGCATTCTGAAGAACAGCAGTTAAAGCAATCTCTTAAAGAACAATACGGGTTAATTAGAGTTCTACCTCAATATGAAGAAAAAGTAGCTGAGTTAGATAAAGTTGAGGCTTTGGTATATAAACAGTTTCCAGATGATGATGAAACACCAAATATGCTAGTGCAAATTAATCAGTTAGCAGAGTTGTCAGGCGTGTCAATTAATAGTCTGTTACCAAATGCGCAAGATACTGTTTATACTGAGAGTGGAATAGATATACCCAAGGATAGTACAATTTGGACTAAATCATTTACATTAAATGGTAGTGCAAACATTATGAATTTAATAAGCTTTACCTATAAAATTGCTGAATACCCAAGGGTGATTCAGGTTGATAATGTTTCTATTGATAGAGTTGATAATGATAAAGTTAATTTTGTTATGACAGTTTCAATATTTTTTGTAAAGTAATGAAATGACATCAAGATTAAAGTTATTCGTATTATTTTGCACTATTACACTGGTATATGCAGATCAAAGCCTAGAAGCCCAACTAGACGAAATTAAGCAAAATGCACCCAATGTTAAATTTCCTGAGGTTCCAGTCTATGATATAACTGTGCAAAAATATCTTAGATTTCCTCCAATTAATGATTTCTCTAGTGATAATCTAAATGATAATAATTACACTACTCAGGTTACAAGCAATTTTAACTTGAATCAATTAGAGATGGTTGGCTATATGCAAGATAATAATGTTAAATATGGTTTAATAAAAACACCATATGAGACATTGATGCTTAAAGCTGGAGATAAGATAAAGGGAGGTATTTTGACCTCAGTTAATGAATCTGGAGCTGTTATTACAGAGTTGGTTGTGGATAGTGATGGTAAAACTTACAATAAAATTGTCAACTTAAAATATAATATTAACAATGAAGTAAAATTGAAATTACAATGAAAAAGCAAATAATATTACTTTCTGCTTTAAGCTTATTAAGTTATTATGCTAATGCTAATAGCTTGCAAAATATTGTAAGTGCAACTAGCGATACTGAGCAAAGTATCAATTTTGATTTTGATAGCTCAGTTACTGATCCAATTATTATGGCTTCAGGCGATGATTTAATTGTTGATTTCATGGGTGCAGAACTTGCAGGAACACAGAGTAATTATCAGTTTCAAGATGGTTATGTCCATAATTTAACATTATCAGCAACTTCGCAAAAAATTCGTGCAGTTATTCAAGATGGCGCAAAATTTGGCTATGCTGTTGAACAGACTGGTAATGGGTTAGCGATTAATTTTTTTAACCAACAAGCTAAAGGTATAGCGTCTAATCGTGTTGTTGGAAAAATTAATGCCAAGAACTCTACAGGTATTGCTAAAGTAACAGTTGATGATATCAAGTTTAAACGTGATGACTCTGGTGGTGGTGTGGTTGAAGTGTCATACACTGGAAACAGTCAAATTAGAGTACAAGAACAACGCCTAGGCGAGAAATTAGTTTTACAGTTAAACGATGTAAACTTTAATCAAGATGTAATTAAGCGTTTGGATGCAACAGATTTTGCAACACCTATTAAATATATTGATACTAAATCTGTAAATAGCAATCAACTTGAGTTAACGCTAATTAACCGTAATAGTTGGGATTATGCTTTATATCAATTACAAGATAAATTAATTATAGATATTCGTGATACTAGTGCATCAAACAATTCAACAAGCAGTTCAGATACGCCATTATTAAATCAAGGTAAATCAAATAAAATTTCTCTGAATTTCCAGAATGTTGATGTACGAGCATTATTACAGTTGTTAGCTGATTTTAGTGGTTATAATATTCTAGTTAGTGATAGCGTTACTGGAACTATTTCGCTAAAATTAAATAATGTGCCATGGGATCAAGCATTACAAATTATTCTAAACTCAAAAGGTTTAGGCATGCGTCGTGATGGCAATGTAATACGTATTGCTCCAGTTTCTGAATTATCTGCACTAAGTAAGATGCAACAAGATAGTCAAAGAGCACAAGAAGCCATTGAGCCAATTGATTCATTAACGGTTAGATTAAAGTATGCACAAGCGGCATCTATTCAAAGTATGTTAACACAAGGTAGTTCTGGTGGTGGAGCAGTGCCTCCAGGTGGTGATGCAGGCAATACAGGTGGTAATGGATCGGGAAATACGACTAGTAATACGAATGGTGTTGATAATGCTACATCTGGTGGTTCACAAATGTTATCTAATCGAGGTAGTATCTTAGTTGACTCTCGAACTAATACGTTGATTATTAATGATACGCCTACTCGTCTAAAAGATATAAAAGATCTAATTGATAAAATTGATGTGCCAGTTAAGCAAGTAATGATTGAAGCACGGATTGTGGAAGCAAAAGATACGTTTGAGCGCTCATTGGGTACTAGGCTATTTTTAGCTGGTCTTAATAGTGGTGTTACTGTTTCTAATACGTTAGAAAATGCTATAAAAATAAACCAGCAAGGTATTGGTACTATTAATGATGATCCTAGTAAATTTATCAACTCAAATTTTGGTAGTGGGTCAAAAGGTTCAATATCTGCAATTTATCAACCAAATAGTAATCAATTAATTGGTTTAGAAGTTGATGCTCTTGAGTTACAAAGTCAAGGTAAGACTATCTCTAGTCCAAAAGTAATTACAGCGAATTATCAACCAGCAAATATTCAACAAGGTATGCAAATTCCATATCAACAAGCATCTAGCGCAGGTAATACTAATATTTCATTTGTGAATGCGACATTATCATTACAAGTAACACCTCAAATTACTGAAGATGGCAATATTATGCTTGATGTAAATATTCAAAATAACTCTGCAAGTGCTTTATTTATTCAAGGTACACCGGCGATAGATACTAGTAGTGTGAATACTCAGGTATTGATTCAAGATGGTTCTACAATTTTAGTAGGTGGAATTTATATTGATAAGCAGAGCGTTTCAACTGAAATGATTCCTGGGCTTGGTGATATTCCATATTTGGGTTGGTTATTTAAGGCGCAAAGAGTTACTAATGATAAAAAAGAGCTGTTAATTTTCATTACTCCTAGGATTATTACGCAAAATGTCAACTAAGTCACAAAATTACATTTTAGTTGGTATAACTGGAGTTGGTAAAACAACTATAGGTAAACAGCTAGCTAAAAAATTGAGGAAGAAATTTATCGATTTAGATAAGTATATTGAAGAAGTGTGCGGGGTGGATATTCCAACTATTTTTGAGTTGGAAGGTGAAGCAGGTTTTCGTGTACGTGAGTCATTTGTATTAAATAAGGTACTAGAAGATGAAGATGATTTTGTCTTATCTCTTGGTGGTGGATGCGTAATAGTTGAAGAAAACCGTAAAGCAATTCGTCGTTATGCTGGCAAAGTAATACAGTTGGTTGCTGACTTAGATGTTATTACTGAGAGGCTTATCAATTCACCAAACCAACGCCCGTTGCTTGTAAACCAAGATGTGCGTAAAAAAGTGCAGGATCTATATGATGCACGTAAAGACTTTTACAATGAGGTTAGTACAATTACTTATAACACAACTGATATGAAACAATATCAAGTTGTCAAAATGATTGTTAGCGATATGTAGCAAAATTATGCTATAATCTGCAATATTAAAAATCATTTAATTTTGAGGTTATGGTGTTGAAATACGTTAGTACAAGTCAAAATACACAACTTATAGTGAAAGTCGCTATTTTTCTCAATTAAATTATATATAAAGCTCCCGATATGGTGGGCTTTTTTTTTATCTATAGAATATGGAGCTATTAAAAATGTTAGAGCAATTAATTTTAGATATGTACGATCTTGGGATGATCAAATTTGGTGAATTTACTCTGAAGTCTGGCAAACAATCGTATGTATATGCAGATATTCGAACTGCCATTTCTTATCCAAAAATATTTAAGAGCTTATGTGATTTGATTTATAGCAAAATGGATGGATTAAAGTACGATTCAATTTGTGGTGTACCATATTCTGCTTTGACTTTTGCAAGTGGAATTGCATATGCACATAATATTCCTATGCTATTAAAACGTAAAGAAGCTAAAGGTTATGGCACTAAAAAAATATTAGAGGGTAATTATAAAGCAGGTGATACTTGTCTGATTATCGAAGATGTAGTTACAACAGGTATGAGTATTGGTGAAACTACCGAAGTGCTAGAAGCTGATGGTATTAAAATAAAAGATATTGTATGCTTTATTAATCGTAACCAAGGTGGGAAAGAAAAATTAGAGTCTCAAGGATATAAGCTACATAGTATTACTGATTTGTATATGGTGCTAGATGTGTTATGTAAGCATGGCAAAATTTCAACAGAAGATAAGGCTAAGGCCGAAGCACTAATTGGTGTATAAAATTGATATATGATCAATAACGTCGTTACATTGCTCCTTATGTAGTAATACTACATTTCGTTGCAACGTGCCTAGTTCTTGTCCCATATCTCACATTTTATTGTGGTTGTGAATAAATACAAACAAAAGAAATAGAAGAAAAATAATTATGAAAAAAGCGTATTTAAAATTAGCCAATGGTAGTATCTTCGAAGGTCTATCACCAGAGTGGCAAACTGACGATAATTATGGTGAAGTGGTATTTAATACTGGTATGACTGGTTATGAAGAAACACTAACTGATCCATCGTATTCTGGGCAAATATTGACATTTACATTTCCAATTTTGGGGAATTATGGAGTGTCAAAAGGCAATCGCTGGGAGTCGGACAAGATTCATACCAAAGGTGTAATCTGTGAAACATTGTATGATGACCCACATCATTATTCGTCAGTTGAGACATTTTTACAATGGCTACAAAAGCATAATGTGCCACTAATTTGTGGAGTTGATACGCGTGAATTAACCAAAGTAATTCGTGAGCATGGTGTCTTAAGTGGTGTGATTACAACTAATCCTGATTTAGTGCCCAATTTTAGCGATAGCATGGCAATTAACTGGGTAGAAAAAGTCTCTCCACAAAAAGTTGAAACGCTTGGTAATGGCAAACATAAAGTAATTATGGTGGATTGTGGAGCCAAAGAAAATATTATCCGCTGCTTGCTTGATTTTGATATTACCCTAAAACGTGTACCATTTGATTATGACTATTCAGAAGAAGATTATGATGGGGTAATGTTATCCAATGGACCTGGAGATCCTAAACAATGCGCTCGTACAGTAGAGATATTATCTAAAGAATTAAAGAGTGATAAACCAATCTTTGGGATTTGCTTGGGCTCACAGCTTATGGCATTAGCAATTGGTGCTAATACTTATAAATTAAAATTTGGTCATCGTGGACATAATCAACCATGTATCGACTTAAAACGTGATCGGTGTTATTTAACTTCGCAAAATCATAGTTATGCAGTTGATGATAGTACATTACCAGAAGGATGGGAAGTTACGTTTCGCCATCTAAATGATAATACTGTGGCAGGAGTCGCACATACTAGTGGTATGTACAGTGCCGTGCAATTCCACCCTGAGGCATCAAGTGGTCCGCAAGATACATTCTATTTATTTGAGCAGTTTTTTGCGAGAATTTTAAAGGGTTGAAAATGGAGTTGATAAATCACAATAAAAATAACTTTGACTTTATCAGGTTTGTTGCTGCCTGTAGTGTAATTATTTCTCACTCGGTTCCGTTAACTGGTAACGGCATCTTATATTCAAGTTTGATAACTAAATCTCAGGTTGATTTGGGGGCGTTAAGTGTCGATATTTTTTTTATTGTCAGTGGATTTTTAATTACATCTAGTTATGAACGAGTTAAAGATTTAAAGAAGTTTATAATTTCAAGAGCTTTGCGTATTTATCCGGCATTAATGGTGGTTATTATATTGACTCTGTTTGTTATAGTTCCAATGGTTACGACAGTTTCCTTACGGGATTATTTTACAACTAAGAAAACATGGGAATACTTATTGGGTATTACAATTCCATTTTCTGGAACCAGGTTTACGTTACCTGGATTTTCGACTGGTGCTAATGTAAAATTTGCCGATGCTATAAATGGTTCTTTATGGACTTTAAGTGGTGAAATTAAGTGTTATTTAATTGTTGCTTTTCTGGGTGTTACAAGATTAATTAAATTTAGGTATTTAATCTTATTAACTTGGATTATTGTTATTATAAATTTTAACCTTCATCTAGATAGCAACATAGCTAGATTTCACACATATTTTGGTTCTGGTATTATTTACTATTTATTTAAAGATAAAAT
>RXKI01000009.1:2375-3195 GCA_003962895.1 Neisseriaceae bacterium | reverse complement strand
TTAGATTTATCTAATCTATTTTTTAATGAGAAAAATAAAGATAATTCAATAGGAATTTCATAAGTAAGAAATAATTCACCGTTATCTTTATTTAGATTTGATTTATTTGGTGCTAATATAGAATAAAAAGAAAATACAATATAATCAAAAAGATCATAATCTTCTTCTGTTAAATTTTCTTTTGATGTTATTCTAAAATAATTTTCATATTTTGTTTTTTATCTCTTTCTATAGAACGCAAAAAAGGGCTTACGCCCTAGTTGCGAGATGCCATATTTTTCTTTATTTTTTCTCTTAGAGAATTTTTTCTCTCTTCTTTATCCATTTGTTCTTTTATTTCCTTTGCACGTTCTTTACTACGTAATAATGTTGGTACATATTCTTTACTATTAGGTAAAGATACATCATATGGACTAATAGTTGAGAAATGACCTTTGCGACGATTAAAGAATTGTTGTTTTTCAACTGAGAGATTTTCTACGTCAGTGTAGAGAAATTCTGAGTATGGAATACGATGAAAAATATTCTTCCCAAAGATTTCAATTTTGCAAATTAAGAGAAAATACTTTGCAATAATTGGAGTACAAAGATTAGATAAAGTATACTCCCATAAAGTATCATTGTCAAGGATGAATTCTCTTTTATCTTTAGGAAACTTATGTGTGAAGGTAAATAGTGCAAATACTTTTGCACTCCAAGAGTTTTTCATAGAACTCTTAGCACCACGTTTACGTTTTACTTGTGCCTTAGTAGGTGCTAAATTATTTCTGTGTAAATCTTTTACGATAGCACGAAGTGTTAGGTTTTTATTTGTATTCTC
>RXKI01000009.1:752-1864 GCA_003962895.1 Neisseriaceae bacterium | reverse complement strand
GTCGAATTTGTACATAGTGCGATTATTATCAGACATGGTGATTTTTCCTCAATTGGTTGATAAAATTACTAAACCAATTAATAAATTTTATTATTCACTTGCACGATTGTAATCTAGTTGACAAGATATGTAACCTAGTTGACATCTAGCAAAATTTTATTTTTTTGTTTTCTACAAATGTTTTTTTATGCCTTTAAATGACTTAAAACAGGGTCTAATTTCAATTTGCTAGTATGCTAATGTCAAAACATACACAAATTATCTTGCGTTGAAATTTGAACCCTTTTTAAGTCATTTAATGGCATACAAACTATTTCTTAATTGTTGGATGTAAACGTGCAATAACACGACAAACATATTTATCTTTTTCTTTATCTGTTGTTGTTTTATCTTTCGATAAGACTTTGAGCATATCTAGTATTGGAGAAACTTTAAGATAATGCTCATAATCACTACAATGAACAATAATTTTGTTTTCCTTCAATTCTGTTAACAGATGTTCGCAAATAGAGAAATGATAGGTAAACACAAATTTTGCATGATGCTTTTCTGCAAAAGTAATTGTGTGTTCTTTGATTTCTGTATAGTATGGTTTACTAAGATATGTTGGTACTGACATGATGTGTTATCCTTATTCTGCAATAGGTCTAAATGACACAAAACATAGTCTAATTTCGTTTCTATCCTGTATACAGGTGAAAACATACACATGAAAATTTACGTTGAAATTAGACTATGTTTTGAAGCATTTAAAGCCATAGTTTTTATGCAACAAAAAAGCCTACTGGACAATTTACCAATAGGCTTTAATATGTTATACTGTCATACTGTTAGTGGTGATTACATGACCTTATGATTTTTTGAGAGTAGGTTAGTGAGAGATATTACTAGTTAATACGTTTAGCCTTGATTTCTGCTAAGATGTCCGCTTTGCGCTGGTTAGCGCGATTGGCGTTAGCTTTGCCCTGTTCACTTTGCCAAACAATACGTTTATACAATGGCAAGTCAAACCATGAACAGAGAGACAATTCACCAAGGGTAATAACACCATTTTTGACCAATTGCAAACCCTGTTTAATATCTGATGTGGTTTGACGGATATAGCTATAGGA
>RXKI01000009.1:0-702 GCA_003962895.1 Neisseriaceae bacterium | reverse complement strand
AGATAACCAAACTCAGGTTCACAATTACCGAACAATTGCATACCCGTGTAAGCATAATCATTCCATGCACTTTCAGGTACAAGCGTATATAGGTTCAATTCCTTGTTTTTCGCTAGAGGGACAAATAAACCGTCAATGTATGCAAATTGTCCATAGTCGGTTTTACCAATTGTATGAGGCTCTAAACTCTCATACTTGTTAGCTGAAATGGTGATAATTTCTTGATTGTCTTTAAAATCACCAATCTGAGCGAAAGAACGAAAGAATGAAGCGTTAACGCTTTTCTTGTCGTTATGACGTAGGTTCACAATTGACAAGGCAATCTTAGCGCTTGCTTTAATCTTCTCAAGTTTCTTTTGCATTGTCTCATCAATGTCATGCTCAACAATTGAAGCATAATCAATGGTGTTTTCTTGCATGATGTTGTTTGCAAGTTCATTGTCACCATTGTCGCTATCTGGTAACACTGGCATTGATGCAATTTCAGCATTGATATGTGCTTCAAGTTCTGTAACAGGATTGTCATTATTCACGGTTGAATTGTTCTGATTTTTACGTGCCATGATGCTTTTATCCTTATTGGTTTGCTATTCGATAGTGAAGTTAAAATACTTCTAAGAAAAAAGAAAAATAAAAATATTCTTTTCTCTTAAAAATATTTTAACCGTTATCGGTTGTTTATTGCTATCGTGCGTATGATTG
>RXKI01000089.1:5017-13084 GCA_003962895.1 Neisseriaceae bacterium | reverse complement strand
CATTAAACCACGTGCTCCAGTACTTGATACCGCATATTTATTAAAACGACTTTCAATGGTAATAAGACTCAGTACTAACTGAACATCAAGACCGGCGCGCACTGACTCATATTGAATAATCGTTAAAAGACGTTTTCGCATAAACTCATCTTGCACTAATGGATTTTTAGGTGCAAGTTTTAATAAACGCTTTGACATATCTTTATACCAAGCCTCAGCTTTTTCAGGAGAAGAAAAAACTAGGCGCGGCTGGATTGGATTAATAATTGCCGAGTGAAGAGATGCTTGCACATCAGCTGACAAAGACTCTTCTTTTTGATCACCTGCATTCGCAAAATTAATGCATGCAAACAATGTCGCAATTAAAATATTTTTTTTCATAAGTCATGGATTATAAAACAAAATAGCTCACAAAACTGCGAGCCATTGAAATAGTCTAAATTTTCATTGGTAAAATAACCATCTGCATTCCACGTAAATGGAGTTCTCGTTGCATCACATTTACTGTATTATTGTGTAAAGCACGTCCCCACCAGTTTTCATCAACGAAAACTAGTTTACTACCAAAAAATACACAGTTTGGATAATCAACCTGAATTTGTTCAGCTAGTTTTATTAACTCATCAACACCATTGACACCATAACTAAAATATCCTGCTGATGGCATGTCATGGTTAGTACAGAAGTTCCGATAACCTTCCAAGATTTTATTCAAATCTTTACGATAACTTTTCTTAAATACATCCTCGTTATGAAATGCTTCAGCATCAATTTCACCAGAAGTTACGAACACAAAATTTTTAAATACATCAGGGAATATACGTTGCACCCAAAGCAGTGTATGTAATCCAGCACCATAATGCTTAGTAACAAAGAATACTGCTGTCTTTTGCTCACTATCCGTAACTGGAATTAATTTATTACCATCCACATTATCATTAAATTGTGAAGCAAATAATTTATCAGCTTCTTTTAAATGAGCTCCCACATTACGATAATGATCACGAATCATAAAACAAACACCAATTGTGCAAAGTGTAATCACTACAGTTAACCACCCACCATCAGCAAATTTCTCAACTGTTGTTACTACCAAAATAGATGCACAAACTATAAAACCAATTAGTGCAACAACGAACTTTCTAAACCAAGGTAAGTTTTGTTTTTTCTGTCTTATCCAATGAACACACAGCCCTAGTAAAGACAAAGAGAATGTCAAGAATACATTAATACTATAAAGTACAACTAATGTAGAAACTTTACCGCGCGCCCATAATAAAATTACAATAGATGCGATACCAGAAATTAACACACCATTTTGTGTAACTAAACGACCAGATAACTCATTAAATTGGCGTGGCAACCATTTATCTACTGACATGTTTGCCATTACAGCAGGACAACCTAAGAAACCAGTATTAGCACCCACAAATAATAGAGCTGCTTCAAAAAATAAAATTACAGGTAGCCATGCATGGTTAAAGCCAGTTTCAGCTAAAATTTTATCAAATACAACCGCATTTAAAGTTTGACCAAAAACAGGTTGTGCATGCCATAATAAATACAATAATATAATACCACCAGCGGTAAATGATAGTGACACTGCCATATAGAACATTGTCATTTTACCAGTACGAATACGTGGCTCAGCAAGCATGTTTACGTTATTAGATACAGCCTCTAGACCAGTATAAGTACCACCACCAAGTGAGTATGCTTTCAAAAATATTGCAACGGCAGCAAACAAACCAATAGAAGAAGACATGTTATGTGCTTCAGAAATTGCATCTGGCATAACTAAAGTTAAACCACTTGAGTGCCAGAAAATACCGATGACAATAATTGCTAAATGCGTCAATAAGAAGCCAAGGAATAGTGGAATCAATATACGGATTGATTCTTTCATCCCTCGCAAATTTAGTACCATTAAAATCACAATAATTAATACTTCAACTTCGATTTTGAAAGCTAATGCTCCAGTTGGAAGCATACTAAATACAGCATCCACACCACTGGCGACCGATACGGCAATTGTTAATACATAATCGACAATCAAAGCACTACCAGAAACAACCCCAGCACCAGGTCCAAGTAGCTTTGTTGCTACTTTATATCCACCACCACCGGAAGGAAATAGTTCAATTACTTGGTTATACGCAAATGAAATTAGAAATACCGTGAATGCAGTAGCTAAAGCCAAAAATACTGCAATTGAAGTATGCTGTCCAAGAGCTAAATACGCTTCTTCAGGACCATATGCAGAAGATGATAACCCATCCGCACCAAGACCAATCCAAGCAATAACCGCAATTAATGCAATATGTTCTTTAATCTTTGGATTATCCGCGCTTAACGGCTTACCTATTACTATATTCTTCAACGTCCGCATAAATGTTTTCATGGGTCAAACATACCTAATAAAATTAATTCATAATTAATCATTATACTATAGTAGTTAATCTCAATCAAAACTTGAATAAATTTAATACCTCGATTTCAATAGCCGTATAGCGAAATACAACTTATACATGGTATAATGAATACCAAATTTAAATTTGGTAACTATCTATGTGGCATCCACACGTAACAGTCGCAGCAGTCATTGAACACAATGGGAAATTCCTACTTGTTCGTGACAATACTTCATCTGGCATAAAATTAAATCAACCAGCTGGTCATCTTGAGCCTAATGAAACTTTAATTGATGCAGTAATTCGCGAAACTAAAGAAGAAACTGGCATGGATTTTATTCCACAAAATATTGTTGGTGTATATTTGATGCCAGCTAATGAAAATGTCACCTACTTACGTTTTTGCTTCGGTGGAACATTAAAAGATTATCAGAAAAACCCACAACCATTAGACAATGATATCGTAGATGCAAGATGGTATAGTTTGGATGAAATCAATTCTCGCGTAGATGAACACAGAGCAATAGTAGTATCAAAATGTATTGAAGATTTTATTAATGGCGTAAATTATCCATTATCTATATTAACTTCGTTTGACAATCAAAGTAATTTAATAAAATGACAAAAATAGTAGTTGGCCTATCTGGTGGCGTTGATTCTTCAGTTTCAGCATATTTACTTAAGCAACAAGGATATGATGTAACTGGTGTATTCATGCAAAATTGGGAAGGCGATGATGACGAGTATTGCACTATCAAAGAAGATAGCATGGATGCAATTGCTGTTGCTGATGTACTTGGTATTGACATTGAAATAGTTAATTTTGCCCATGAGTATAAAGACCGCGTATTTAATTACTTCCTAACTGAATACCAAAATGGTCGCACACCAAACCCAGATATACTGTGTAATTCAGAAATTAAATTCAAATCATTCCTTGATTACTCTATTTCGTTAGGTGCTGAATATATTGCTACAGGTCATTATGTTGATAAAACAACCTTAACTAATGGTCAAGAAACACTTATTAAAGCTGAAGATCACAACAAAGATCAGAGCTATTTTTTATACAGGCTTAATCAGCAACAAATCAATAAATCAATTTTCCCTCTTGGTAAATTAATTAAACCTGAAGTTCGTAAAATTGCTGCATCATTAAATTTACCTAATGCAACAAAAAAAGATAGCACAGGAATATGCTTTATTGGCGAACGACCATTTCGTGAATTTTTACAAAAATATATGCCAATCAAATCAGGTAAAATGGTTACTCCAGAAGGAAAAATCGTTGGAGAACACCAAGGGCTGATGTTTTACACAATCGGGCAGCGCAAAGGTCTTGGAATTGGAGGACAAGGCGAACCATGGTTTGTGGCAAATAAAAACCTAACAACTAATGAATTAATTGTAGTGCAAGGACATGACCATCAATTACTCTATACCTACTCCTTAAATGCTAACCAATTAAGCTTTGCTCTTGGTACAATACCTCCTGATGGCAAATATACAGCCAAAACTCGTTATCGCACCCAAGATGCGAGTTGTGAAGTATTTAAAACAGGTGAAGATGAAATAAAAGTCGTATTTGATGAGCCACAATGGGCTGTAACACCTGGTCAATCAGTGGTAATTTATGATGGAATTAACTGTCTTGGTGGTGGAATAATTAAATAATTTAAATATTTTTTGAAATAACAAGGATAACCATGAGTATATTACAAGTAGATTTTAAAGCAGCAAATGCAAGTACTGAGTTTGCTAAATCATTAAAAGAAACTGGTTTTGCAGTAATAAAAAACCATCCAATTGATTATCAACTAGTTTTAGATGTATTCAAAGAGTGGGAAGGTTTTTTTAATAGCACATATAAGCAAGACTATTTATTTGACCGTGAAACTCAAGATGGATTCTTCCCAATGAGTGTTTCAGAAACTGCGGTTGGCTATTCAGTAAAAGATATTAAAGAATTTTATCACTACTATCCGTGGGGCAAATTTCCTAGTCAATTATCAGATAAAAGTAAGCAACTTCAAAAACAAATGCAAGAAATTGCAAGCACTCTATTAGTTTGGGTTGAAGAAAACTTACCTGCAGATATTAAACAAAATTTATCTGAACCATTAACTAATATGATTGAAGGCTCAAAAGGTAATTTAATGCGCATATTGCATTATCCTCCTTTAACCGGTCAAGAAACTGAAGGTGCCGTTCGCGCTGGTGCTCATGGTGATATTAATTTATTAACTGTACTAGTTGCAGCATCACAATCTGGCTTACAATTAAAAGACTCTACAGGCAAATGGGTTGATGTACCGGTTGACCCTGGAATGTTAGCAATCAATATTGGTGATATGCTTGAATTAGCAACTAATGGTTATTTTAAGTCAACATTACATCAAGTTGTTAATCCAACTGATGAAACTCGTCATAAATCACGTTACTCAATTCCACTATTTTTACATCCACGTGATGATGTTAAATTAAGCGCAGATAAAACAGCTGGGCAATTCTTACATGAGCGTTTAGTTGCGCTTGGTGTTAAAAAATAAATTTCAAAGGAAAGCAAAATGAATAGATCATATCAATCTGAACAAATGCAATTTATTAATACTCTATTAGAAAAACCAGGTAACCATGAACACCAAATGGAGTTAAGAAGTACATGGTGGGATAAAGGTTTTATTGATAGTGATGAACAAGCTGCTTATGCAGAATCTGAAATCAAGCATGACGCTTATGTATATTTTACTTATCCAACGAGTAAATGATCAAAAATATTTTTGATTCAGAAATTTTAGACTACTGTATTGCCAAAGGTGTTCGTGAGCCAGCGGCAATACAAAAACTACGTGAATACTCAAGTTCACTTGATAATGGCAGAATGTTAATTACACCAATTCAAGGTGCATTTCTTAGCTTATTAATAAAATTAACTAACGTAAAAAACATACTTGAAATTGGTACATTTACTGGATATAGCGCTGCGTGGATGGGAAATGCAATACCATCAAATGGTAAATTAATAACGTTAGACATATCTCACGAACACATAAATCATGCAATTCAATGTTGGACAAACCTCAATATAAAGCAACAAATCGAAGCTAAACTTGGTGATGCGATTGAATTAATGAATCAATTTATCGCTAACAAGCAAATATTTGATTTAGTATTCATAGATGCCAATAAAGCTCAATACATTGAATATTATGAATTATCATTGCAACTCTTAAATAGTGGTGGGATTATCATTATTGATAATGTATTAATGTATGGTCAAGTACTAGATAAAAACCCACAGAAAAAATATTTAAAAGTATTACAAACGCTAAATGATATAATTATCGCCGATAATCGAGTAGAGGTCTGCATGTTGCCTGTTGGTGATGGGCTTACTATTGTGAGAAAGAATTAGGGTTAAATGAAACGCAGAATACGCAAAAATAATTTACAAAGCCAAATGAACGTAGTACCATATATTGATGTTATGTTGGTTCTACTAGTTATATTTATGGTAACTGCTCCAATGTTTACCCCTGGAGTGATAAATTTACCAAGTGTTGGCAAGTCATCTCAAGTTGATACAAAACCAATTGAAATCAATATTGATAAAGATGGTAATTACTCTTTAAATCAAGGTAATAAAAATACTACATTTACAACAGTGGATGAATTAGTACAAAGTACTGTAACTTCAGCAAATGAAGAAACACCTGTTGTTATCTCAGCAGATAAAACAGTTGAATACGACAAGGTAATTAGCGTTGTGGATAAATTATATAGCTCTGGAATTAAAAAGGTCGCTCTTGTAGTAAAACAAAAAAATGGTTAAAAAAGATAACTACAGCACGATTGTTTCATTTGGTTTACACATATTATTATTTATTATATTAATAGTGTTTACTAAACCAGTCGAGGTGCTTATGCCATCTCGCTCTGATGGTATAACTGTTGCGTTAGTTAGCTCAAGTACTCCAACACCAATTAGCGTGCCAAAAGCTGTGGTTAATAATCAACCAGATCCAGTAAAAACTCTTGACACACCAGCTGATGTTAATATGGAAGACAAAAAAGCTCAACCTCCTAAAAAATCAGAAGAAAAAATTGAGCCCGTAGCTAAACCACAACCAGAGCAAGCAAAGCCAACACCAGTTCCTCCACAGCCAAAACCAGATAAGCCAGAGCCAAAGCCTACACCACCTAAGGATGTACCAAAAACTAATATCAAAGCTGACATAAATGACTTGCTTGGTGATGTTACAACCACTAATACTAAAGGGGTTAGAAAAGGACAAGCTCTTGGTGGAAATCCAAACGGTACAAGTGATTCGGATAATTTAGTAGGCAATTATGCAGATTTAGTCATAAAAACTGTACGACCATTTGTGCAAATACCAGAAAATGTTAATCCAAAAGCTAAAGCCATTGTAAAAATCGAACTATATCCAAATTTACAAGTAAAGTCTGCTACACTAATCAAATCTAGTGGCAATCATCAATATGATGAAAATGTGCAAAACGCTATTAAGCGTGTTAAAGTTTTTCCACCTCTTCCTGATGGTGCAAAATTTGTAAATTATCGTATTCTAAATTTAACTTTTATACCATATTAAAATATTCTACTTAAGGAGAAAATATGAAACGTATATTATTATTGTCAATTATTGCGACGTGCTATACGGGTGCATTTGCAGATCAAAACATTGAAATTGTCGGTGGTAGCGGATCTGGCAACCCAAAAATCGCGATAATAAACTTTGATAATGATGATGGCAGCATAGTTGATGAAATTACCAATGACTTCAAAATGACGGGTGAATTCAATGTTATTAATGCTGTTTCAAAAGACGCTATTGACCCATCAATTAAATATGTTATAAAAGGGTCTGTCGTTAGCGATCCAACTACGGGTCAAAGCTCTGTTTCATACACATTAACAAGCAATGAAAGCAACACTGTCTTACTTAATAAATCAGTTGCATTTAATGATAACTCAAAACGTAAAGCAGTTCACTCACTAGATAATGCAGCTTACAAAGCAATAACGCAAACTCCTGGCATATTTACTTCAAAGATTGCTGTAGCAACGAAAAAAGGTCCTAAATATTCACTAGTAGTTGCTGATTTCGATGGGTACAATCCAAAAACATTATTAACAACTAATCGTCCAGTTCAGTCATTGGCTTGGAATAATTCTGGCAATAGTATTTCTTACGTTACTTATGAAAAAGGTAAACCAGTTGTTTATGTACAAAATCTAGCTGAGGGATCTAGGTATGAAGTGGCTAATTTTAATGGTTCAAACTCGTCACCTGCATTCGCACCTGATAATCAAAAATTAGCAGTTACATTGAGTAAAGACTATGGCTCACACATTTATTTAGTTAATAACAAACCGTATAACTCAATGAGTAAGGCAATTCCATTAGTAAACTACGGAACAATTGATACAGAAGCTGACATCAGCAAGAATGGTAATCTAATTTTCACGTCAGATCATGATGGTGGACCACAAATATTTATGTCAGATTTATATGGAAGTGCTCCAACACGTGTAACCCAAAATTTAGGTAATTATAATACAACAGCACGATACTCTAATGATGCAAGTAAAATTACCTTTATTAACCGTAACAGCGGAACACTTAGAACATAT
>RXKI01000089.1:0-4967 GCA_003962895.1 Neisseriaceae bacterium | reverse complement strand
TTTAACAACAAAATCAGCATATCCTATCAGCCAAGGAACTGTGCATGACTTGTCGCCAAGCTTTGCGCCAAATGATAAATTAGTATTGTTCTCTAGCGATAACTTCATGTATATCAGCAACATAACAGGCACAACTCAAACCAAACTGAAGACTCCTATATTTGGGCAAATTATTGATCAAAAATGGGCAAAAGATTTTGATTAATAACACACAATTATTGAGTATTAATACAGCGATTTATATAGTATAATTCGCTCGTATTTATTTTTTTAATTAAAACCTAAGGAAATCTTAATCATGAAAAAAATTTTACTTATGATATTCGTTAGCGCTGCAACAATTACTTTTGCTGACAATGTTACCAGTAGCGCACCAAACACTACAGCTAAAAAGACATATGAAAAAAACAATGCGGTTAAATCAGAGCAAGTTAATAGCCCAAATGTAAATTCACGTCTATATAGTGGAGCTCAATTTCCACAACAAAATAATGTTACAGGTAAAAAAGGCGTTAAGTATAACGCAAGTCGCACTGGTTCTAAAAACTCTTCAAATAAATCAAAATTTGAAAAAAATAATGCGACAGATGCAAACCATTTAAATAGCCCTAATGTAAACTCTCGTTTGTATAGCGGAGCTCAATTCCCACAACAAAACAATATTACTGGAACTAAAGGTAAGAAATATAACGCAAGCAAGCCATTAAATCAAAACTCAACTAATGGCAATAAGTTCGAAAGAAATAATGCAACAGAAGCAAATTTTGCCAATAGCCCGAATGTAAATTCTCGTTTGTATAGCGGAGCTCAATTTCCGCAGCAAAATGCTATAACTGGTAAAAAAACAACAGCTAGTTCTGCACAATAGTATTTACATACTCAAATAATGATGTTATAATTAACTCTTGAGTATTGTTAACATTTATGTTAAAACTTTTTAAAATTTAATAAATTTTCGCGAAAGGAAATTTCATGAAAAAACTTTTAGCTTTATTAATCGCTGGTACTGCAGTTGTAGCTTGTTCTACAAACCAAGCTCCTATTGATGCTCCAGCTCCTCAACCTACGCCAGCTCAAGAGCTAGCACAAGAAGAAGCAAATACAAATTCTGTATACTTTGCTTTCAATCAATACGATATCCAAGACCAATTTACTGGTGTTGTTCAAGCTAATGCTGGTTATTTAGCTTCTAACGCTAATTCAACAGTTAAAGTTGAAGGTAATACGGATGATATTGGTTCTGTTGAATACAATTTATCATTAGGTCAAAAACGTGCTGATGCAGTTAAAAAAGCTTTGATTGCTGCTGGCGCTAACAAACACCAAGTTGAAGCTACTTCAAATGGTAAATTACACCCTAAATTTGATAATGCTACAGATGATGGCCGTGCTTTAAACCGTCGTGCAGATATCCTTTATGTTAAAGATCAACCTCCAGGTTACTCTGTTGGTGCTGATGGCGTTCCTAATGCTGACAAATCATTGGTACCAGGTACAGTGCAAAAAGGTGTACAATAATCCATGAAAAAATGTTTGTTGACAATGTCAATATTGTCAGCAAACCTTTTTATTATAGGTTGTGCTGACGACCAAGCGCGTCAGCAAATTGCTGACACCAATCAACGCTTGAATCAACTTCAACAAAGTGTTTCTGTAGTAAACAACAAGTTAACCAATCAAAAAACTCTTGATTTATTAAATCAAATTGATAGTTTACAAAATCAAATTAACCAATTAAATGGTAAAATTGCGGAACTTGAACAAGGTAAGTCAAGCTCTGGGGCTGATACTCAACAACAAATCCAATCATTAGATATGCGTGTTGCAGCATTAGAAGGCTCAGGAGGAGGTTCAACAGCAAATGATGCAAAAGCTAAAATGATAGCACCTGCCGTAGCAGTTGTTGAAACAAAATCCTCAAATAATGATGAAGCAAAACTAGACGCAGCTATTGCAAAAATAAAAAGCAATAAAATCGCTAGCGCAACTGCTGATTTAAAAGAAATTATTAGTACAGGCGGTAATAGTGCAAGCGCTAAAGAAGCTCGATACTATTTATCTATTGCATATGTTGCTGATAGCAAGTATTCAAATGCAATTGATGAAGCTAATAAATATATTAGTGTAAGTCCTAAAGGCAAGAATGTTCCTGATGCTATGCGTGTAGTATATATAGCCCAAACTCAAATGGGTAACAATGCTGCAGCTAAAGCAACTGCTAGCAAACTACTTAAGTCTTATCCAAATAGCCCTGCGGCTAAAAAAGTTGCAAAACAAATCAATCAATAATAACTCAGACTTATCTGGGTTATTATTTTAGGTAATATTCATGCAAGCTAACTTACATTACAACACAAGTAATCAATTCAATAAATATTCTAATAACTCTGTCACCATCAACGAAACAGAATTTACGGGTAATTTAATAGTCTCAAGAGATAAAATTGACACAGTATCAATTAACAATATCTCAGATATCGACACATTGTACATTGATGAAATAATTGGTAAATATAAGCCAGATTTAATTATTTTTGGCACTGGCAGCACTATCAAAATGCCAGACTTGAAAATATTACTACAACTACAGAAACAACAAATTGGTTTTGAAGTAATGCCAATACCTGCGCTCTGCAGAACTTTTAATTATTTATCAGGTGAAGATCGTAATGTAGTTGCAATAGTGCTATTTTAGTGCATCAAGAACATCATGAAATTTATCATGAGTCAATAGCATATCGTCATCCCTTACCCCACTACCAAAATGAACCTCTGACACTGGACATTTCTGTAAAAACTTCTGAATGTTCGATACCTTAAGCCCACTGCCCGCGATAATTTTTAAGCTTGAGTTTTTAGACATAGTTAAACTATTTGCTTCATTAATTACATCTATGCCATCATAAGCGCTATCATATCCGCCTGAAGTAAGCACGTGGGTAAGTTGATTATACTCTTTACTATAGTTTAATAATTCTTGGAAATTTGCCATATAGTTACTACAGCAATCTATTGCACGATGAAAGGTTAGTTTTGCATCACTACCATATAATAAGTCACAAACACTTTTTAGTTGAGCAAAATTTATATTATTTTTATTATCTAAAGAGCCAAAAACAACAGCATTGATTTTTGTTTTATTAACTAAATAATCAATTTCTCGTTGAACTGCCAGCATATCATTCTTTGATAAAATAAAACCCTTGCCATGAGGTCTAACCATTACATTAACTGGTATATTTACCGCTTCTGCAATATCAAGCGATACCTCTAATTTTGGTGAGCACCCACCATCGATAAACTCATCAATTACTTCAAGACGAGTGGCACCGAACTTTTCAGCAAGAGTAGCTTCATCAAGATTACGAACAATTACTTCAAATAATCGCATTTACTTCACCTCTAGAAACTCTATTGACTCTTGCCAAATCATATTTAATGAATTTTGTAATGAGTGATCGCTATTTAATAATTTAAGAGTTGCGCGTTTATTTTCTGCTAAATACTCTTCACTACCACTATATGGAATTGTTTCATCATTTAACCCATGAAAAATTGACACAGGAAACTGTCGAGTAAATTTCATATCAATCAGATCTTCATTAACATCTTCAATAAATTTATAATGCAAGGCTATATTCTTGCCATATGCATGATGTGGAATCTCAAGGTATCCACTTTGCGACCAATAATTCATATACTCTTTGCCAACACTCTTATCCCAAAGTTTTGAAATATTAAAAGCAGGTGCTAGCAACAAACATTTTTTAATACATTGAAATTTTTCAGCTAAATTTAGAGCGATAATACCACCAAGACTTGAACCAATTACCATATACTCATCAGATGTATTTTCAAATAGCTTACTAAGTTTAATAATTTGCTCACTAATAAGTAAATGAGTAAAATCTTCACTGTTTAAATCTGGAGCAAAACACTCACAACCATTCTCACTCATCTTATTAACAAAAAATTTTGCTTTTTCTGAGTTTGGACTTGATGCAAAGCCATGTAAATATAAATACTTCACCATAACACCTTAAAATAAAAAAGGCTTACTAAATTAGTAAGCCAATATTAATATCAAATTAACTAGTATGTAAGACCTACAGACACCATCCCACCAACAGAACCTGTTGGTACTAATGCTTGATTAGTAGTCGCTGAATCTGATGGATTTGCACTAATTAAAGGCGATGTATAATTATATTTATCATAGAAAGTTTGAGCACCTAACTGTAGTTTGCGCCAAACATTGAATTTAGCACCTAAAGTAGTTCGATAACTATAAAAATCAGCCTGATTCATGCCCTGTGTCATATTAGCTTGACTTGAGTTATATAATATATTTTGATCTAAATAGAAATCAAAAACTTTATCTAATCTATACTCTAATCTTGCACCAGCACCATATGTCCAGTAATAGTTACTAACTAAATTTGAAGTGGTTGTTCCTTGTAAGGTGTATGATGAATAATTCGTATTACGCCCTAAAACGCCATAAGGAATAATTAGTAAATGATCAGTATCTAAAGTAAATCCATAACCAACTCTAGCGTTTAGACCACCAAACAATGGGTCAGAACCAGTTAGATTGCCAAACATTTGTACAGCTTGGTCAACATTAGGATTTTGATTATATGCCACATTCATGTAAGCATTGATATCCATCCATAATCCCATATCAAATAAACGCTCAACTTCAAAATTCATAAATTGAGCATTGAAATGACCGCTATTTCCAGCTGCCGATAAATCACCACCGCGTAAACCATAACCTAGAGAATATTGGCGATCAAACTGTTGGAAAGCTGAATATTCATTGGTTGTAACAACTGGCTGAATTGCAGTTTGTTGAGAAGACTCAACATCGTCAGCAAATGAATAAGTTGCTGCTAAACCTAATAATAAAAATAATATTTTGCGCATTTAAATTTTATCCTAAATAAATTACTGCATACACTGTA
>RXKI01000081.1 GCA_003962895.1 Neisseriaceae bacterium | reverse complement strand
TAAATGGTAAAGTAATATCTGGTATTGCTAACTATTCTAAACATAAAAATACCCCGTTAATTGTGCTATGTGGGACTGTTAATGATAAGGATATTGATTTATTATATGAAAGCGGAGTTACTACTATTTTTCCAATTGTAAGAGGTATTAGTAATTTACCTGATGCAATTGATCAAGCGAAAGATAATTTGAGATATACGGCTAATAATGTGGTTAGGCTTATTTTATGATATGAATATAGTTTAGTAGTGTTGTTTAGTGCGTTTTATACCATGAAAAATTTTTATAGTTTGACGGTAAAATTTGGATTAGTCAATGATTGTTAATCTGGTAATGATATAATCTATTCTATTTTGTAAAGTGCTGTTATTATGTTTAATCCAAGTGTTAATGATGTGCGAACGTTCTTTTTTGATACCTATACTAAAGGTGAACAAAATCAGATCCTTTCGGCATTAGAGAAAATTGCGTATAGTGTGATACTTGAGCATCCTGAATATCGTAGTGTACTATCAAATCCAGATAAGTATATGCAAATGAATTGGTTGCCTGAATCTGGTGAGACAAATCCGTTTTTACATATGAGTATGCACATATCAATACTTGAGCAATTATCTATTAATCAACCATTTGGTGTAAAAGATTTGTATCAGAAATTAGTGGCAAAGTTAAATGATGAGCATGAAGCACAACATCAAGTGATGGATTGTTTAGCAGAAATGATTTGGCAGTCACAATATAGTGTTATGCAGCCAGATCCAGCAATTTATTTATCGTGTTTAAAAAATAAAATTTAATTAGAAGAAATATGAATTTGGATAGTAAAGTAATTAGTGGTAAAGTTTTATCAGAAGAGATATTAGCGGATATTGCCATAAATGTTGAAAGTATTAAATCTAGTGCCAAACGAGTACCTTGTTTAGCTGTAGTGCTAGTTGGTGAAGATCCAGCTTCTCAAGTATATGTTCGCAATAAAAAAAATGCTTGTATTAAGGTTGGTGTTAAGTCACTAGAGTATATATTGCCAGCGGCTACAACACAAGATGAGTTGTTAACATTGATTAACGAGTTAAATCAAGATGATACAGTTGATGGTATATTAGTTCAATTACCACTCCCTAAGCATTTTGATAGTAAGATTGTTATTGACACTATTTCACCATATAAAGATGTTGATGGATTTCATCGTTATAATATGGGTGCATTGGCGCTAAAAGAGCCAAATATTTGTCCGTGTACTCCGCATGGTGTGATGTATATGTTAGATAGTTTGGGTATTGACTATGCGGGTAAGCATGCAGTAATACTCGGCACATCTAATATTGTTGGTCGTCCGATGGCGTTAGAGTTAATTAATCGTGGTACAACAGTTACTATTTGTAATAGCAAAACTAAAAACACACCTGACATGGTTAGGCAAGCAGATATAGTAGTAGCGGCTGTTGGTAAACCAAATTTGGTAAAAGGTGACTGGATTAAAGATGGTGCAATTGTGATTGATGTGGGGATTAATCGCCTAGATAATGGTAAATTGTGTGGTGATATTGATTATGCATCTGCCTATGATAAAGCTAGCCATATTACACCAGTGCCTGGTGGTGTTGGTCCAATGACGATAGCGATGTTATTAAAAAACACATTGTTTGCTTATACAGCTAGGAACTAAACTTGATGCGTAATGCTCTAATTTATATAACATTTGGGTGTTTGTTGTGCAGCTATTCATATGCTGATGATGACTACTCTGGATTTTATATAGGTGCAGGAGCTGGAGCGTCAAAAGTTGATGTTCTGCCAAATGTGGGTTATGCAATTGAAGTAAATGCTGGTTATAATTTTGATCGATATTATGCCTTTGAACTACAAGCAAATATAATGCCAAGTACGCAGTGGAGCAATAACTTATTAAATAGTTATAATGTTTTTAGTGGTGCAGCAAAAGGTATTTTGCCACTATCTAACGAATTCGACTTATATGCCAAACTTGGACTTGGTTTAGGTATGTCTTATTGGAGCGGTTCATCGCTGATTTATTCTGGTGGGTCATATGATTGTAGAACTAATATCTATAATTGTTCAGGTAATGCAACTGGTGCCATAGGATTAGGTACAGTTGGTGCTGATTTTAAACTTACTGATGATTTTTCAATATTTGTTGAAAATAATAATTTTATTCCCATTAGTGGTGGGGCTGGTAGCTTTGGTTATACTTATAATGGAATAGTTGGAGTACAGTATAATTTTGGTGCGAGAAGTGCAGCTAAAACTACTCAAGGTAATTGTGAAGCAGATCCACTGTTACCTGGATGTAACATGATTGTTGAACTAAAAGCTTCTACTATAGCTGAACAAGAAAATTTTGATAAGCGAGTTATCACATTACGTAACGGTGATAAATATATAGTAGTTAATGAGGGTGATACATTGTTACAAGTATCTAAGTTCTCAGAGGCTCCGATTGAATATATCCGCTTGATTAATAAACTACAAGATAACAAGATAGTAATTGGTGAGAGATTGTATTTATATAAACCAAATTCACCACTAAATGATATGCAAAGCTATAATAATGACGTAATTTCATCTATTATTAATCAAGGTAAAAATTAATCAAAATATTCTACAGAGAATTAATTACTTAGTAATTTAATTAAGGTATTTGTATTATGTGAATAATGGTACAATATCATTATAATAAGAGCATTTCTAAATTCGAAAGGCAATACAAATGAGAAATATGCCTACAGACAAAGAGGTTCTCGAACTTCTTTATCGTCACAAACAACTTTCAATTCATGAATTAATTTACCATCTTGCAGTTGCAAAGTCAGAAGAGCAAACATTCAAAAAAAATCTAAAAAATATGGTGCATGACAAGTTAATTAAAATTAGTCATGATGACATCGTTAGTACGTTACATAATTTACATTTGTGTGATTTCAATGCTAATAAAGATGGTCATGGTGGTATTGCAATTGATGTTGATAGTAAGCAACAAATACATATTAGTCATGATCATGATTTATGTGCAATCGATGGGGACCGTGTCGCTGTTGCAATTGATGGTGTAGATAAACATGGTGTTAGCATTGGGCATGTAGTTAATATAATTAAGCATAAACTTGAAAAAATAGTTGGTCGCATAGAGTTATATAAGAACAAGTACTATCTAATTAGTGATAATGAAAAAATTTCCCTCTATCCAGTAATTGTAATTACTGATGATGAAATTAAAATTTCCCCAAGTACGATTTATAGTTCGGTTGTTGAAAGTTACCCAATTTCTGGACAAACGTATTTCCAAGTTAAGATACTACGTGAACTTGGTGAAGTTGGTGATGATGCAGTGTTTGTCGAAAAGGTATTAGTTGAGTCTAATGCACAGACAATATTTAGTGCTGCTACTATGGAATATGTTGACGCATTAGAAGAGCATATTGATGCCAAAGATTTGCATGGTCGTCAAGATTTACGAAATTTACCATTTGTAACAATTGATGGTGAAGATGCGCGTGATTTTGATGATGCGGTTTATTGTGAAATTAATCCAGATAAGAGCTTTACATTGTCAGTTGCAATTGCCGATGTATCTCATTATGTGAAGCATGAATCTGCACTAGATTTAGATGCATTTGAACGAAGCACTTCAATTTATTTCCCACGCCGTGTTGTACCAATGTTACCGGAGAAATTATCTAATGGCTTATGCTCATTGAATCCAGATGTTGATAGATTAGTAATGGTATGCCATATGGAAATATCTGCTGATGGTGAGATTACAAGTTATGGTGTTGATAATGCTGTTATTCACTCGCACCATCGCTTGACTTACACTCGTATGCAGAGGTTTTTAGAGCAACATGAAGAAATTCCAGAGGATATAAAAGCTAATGTTGATGGGTTACATAAAGTTTATCGTGCATTATTAAAAGCACGTCATAAACGTGGTGCAATTGATTTTGAGGGTAGTGAGCCATATTTTAAATTTGATGAAAATGGTAATGTGTCTGGCTTAGCGCCTAGAGAGCGTCAAGATGCACATAAATTGATTGAAGAGTGTATGTTGGCAGCTAACGTATCTGTAGCTAACTTTTTAGCTGAGCATAATCATCCAACGCTATACCGCAATCATGATCGACCGAATGAAAAAAAATTTAGTGCGTTAAAGAGTTATCTAAATAGTATTGCTGTTGAATTTAATGTTACGCAAGAAAGTGTAACGCCAAAAGATTATCAACAGTTAGTGGAACGTATCAAAGACTTTCCAAATACTGCGATTATTCAACAAACAATTTTACGCTCAATGCAGCTTGCCGAGTACGCACCAAAGAATATAGGACATTTTGGTTTGGCATATGAGAAGTATTTACATTTTACGTCACCTATTCGTCGTTATCCAGATTTATTGGTGCATCGCGCTTGTAAAGCAATAATTGCTCGTCGGACATATGGTTATTTGTCATCAATTGATGCTATGGCTGAGCAAACTTCATTTTGTGAGCGTCGTGCAGAAAATTTAGAGCGTAAAGTTGATTCATATTATAAATGTAAATTTGCCTCACAGCATATAGGTAGTCAATACTCTGGTATTATTACAACGGTAGTTAGCTTTGGTGTGTTTGTAGTTATTCCTGAATTAATGATTGATGGATTAGTGCATATTACTGAATTGGGTGGTGAGTATTTTGTCTTTGATGAGAAAAATCATTCATTAGTTGGTAAAAATAGTGGGCATAAATATATAGCAGGTCAAGGCGTTGAAGTCATGATTGCTGGAGTTAATATGGATAAATTATTTATTGATTTAGAGCTTGTAGGAGTTGAGTAAATGAAAAAAGTATTATTACCTATGATGTTAGTTGGTGCTGTAATTAGTAGTTGTGGTGCAACCAATCAACCAGCACAAAACCCACCGAGCACGTATGCGAAAAAGTCTTTGCTTCCAGCCAAGATTCCAACAGTTGTTGATAATAGTGTATTTTTCCCGCTTAATGCAAAAAGTGTTCCAAGTACATATAATAAATTAATTTCATATAATGCAAGTTATTTAAAAGATAATCCAAAAGCAACTGTTATATTATTTAGCTATGCAACTGAGTCAAAAGATAAGTCGGTTAATATAAACTTAGCTAAAGAAAGAGTTAGTGAAGTAAAAGATGCGCTAATGAAAGATGGAGTTAATCCAGCACAAATTACTGTTAGAATTTTGCAAGAAAAACATCCAGATAATCAAAAAAATATAGTTACAAAGAATCAACGTGTAGACATTATTTATGAGACAGAAGCGCCAAATTTCTATCATTATGATAATAAAAAACCAACTATAGAAATGCCTTAATTATCGCTACCGCATTATGTTTAATGCGGTTTTTTATTGACAATTTGTTTTGTAATGACTTATCATTACGCATGTAAAAAATTTAACAAGAGTTTTTAGATGTTATTTAAAGAAAAATCACTTTGTGATAAATTTAACCAAAAAGATATTATTAGCCAAGAGTTAGACTATGCAAAATATACGCCAATGCTTGTGTATTCAGCTGTCGGTGGTGTTGGTTCAACAATGATGGAGTCGGCATATGATGAGGGTTATGGTACTTATTCATTTATTGGGATAAATCCATTGGCTACATTTAGAGCTAAATCTAAGCAAATAGAAATTGAATATGATGGGCACAAAGAATCAATTGAGAATGATCCATATTTAGTTTTGCCCGAGTTCACTAAAGATAGACGTTCATTTGGTTTTATTACTTATGATGGCGTGCGCGTAAAAGAAGTTTTACCCGATCGACATAAACATAAAGATGTGCCAGATTTCTTTTTTAGATTATACAGAACTATAGTTTGCTTTGACCATATTTTGGGTAAATTGGTAATTGAACACGAAGGTAGTCAAAAAGAACTTTCTGAAATAATTACAAAACTACAAAGTGTTACCGAAACTACATCAGCTGATAAAATCATTATGGATAAAATGCTCCCAGATATCAGTGATGAAGAATATGCGCATAATGTAATGAAAGCAAAAGAATATATTCGTCAAGGTGATATTTTTCAAGTGGTATTATCGCGTACTTTTAGCGCAAATATTGATGTTAAGCCATTTACCTTATATCGTGCGTTTAGGAAATTAAACCCAACGCCATACTTATATTTATTTGAAGAGCCAGAATTTTCTGTAGTTGGTGCTTCTCCTGAGTTATTGGTTGGTGTGAAAGATGATATGATTGAAACTGTGCCAATTGCGGGAACTTGCCGTAAAGGTGATGATATTGATAAACTACTTAATGACCCCAAAGAAACTGCTGAACATGTGATGCTGGTTGATTTGGCGCGTAATGATATTGGGGCATTATCACAAGCTGGAAGCGTTGAAGTGACTAAGTTTAAAAATGTAAAAACATATTCTCATGTAAGTCATATTGTTTCTCATGTGGTAGGTAAGCTGAATGAAAAATTTAATGCTTTTGATGTAGTAAAATCAACATTACCAGCTGGTACATTATCTGGTGCACCTAAAATTCGTGCGATGGAAATTATTGATGAATTAGAATTTAGTCGTCGTGGATTATATGGTGGAGCAGTAATGATGCTTGATGAAAAAGCCAATGTAACAGCAGCTATTGCTATTCGCACACTATTTATGCAAAATAATAAATTAGAACTTCGTGTTGGTGCTGGAATTGTCTATGATTCTGTACCGGAAAAAGAAGTTGAAGAAACCTACCTGAAAGCACGTGGCGGTATGGCAAGTATTGAATTAGCATGTGGAGGTTCGGTATGATACTTCTAATTGATAATTATGATAGCTTTACTTATAATTTATATCAGGCACTAATTTTAACTGGTAGTGAAGTAGAGGTTGTTCGTAATGATAAGATTACTATTGACGACATAAAGAAAATTGATGGGCTAACTGGTATTGTTTTGTCACCTGGTCCAAAGCATCCACGCGATGCTGGTATTTGTATTGAAGTATTACAAAAAATAGCTGGATATGTGCCAATATTTGGGGTGTGCTTAGGTCATCAATCAATTGGTGTGGCTTTTGGTGGTATTGTAGATTTAGCTAGCGAAGTTCTTCATGGTAAGCCAAGCATGATTTATCATGAGAGTAGTATGTTGTTTCAAGGTATGACGAATCCATTTCAAGCTGCGCGTTATCATTCATTGATTATTAAACAAGATCAGTTTCCTGAATGTTTACAGGTTGATGCAGTGGATAAAGATAAAAACATTATGGCAATTAGCCATAGAGAATATCCAATATTTGGAGTACAATTTCATCCAGAGTCAATTTTGACGCCAGATGGTCAGCAGATTGTAAATAATTTTGTAAAATTTTGTAATGAGCATCAATCAAATAATAAGTAAGGTTTCTATAAAGGTAACTGTATTTTTCAAGTCTGGTTTATGGAGAGCCACATTTGAAAGACGTGATGATAATAAATTTTATTCAGTTGCTCAACATGTTTTTGGAAAAGAGCCAACAGACCCAGAGCTTTATGAGTTTATCTTAAAAGAGTATCATTTGCTAAAATTTACCGAGCCACAAGATTTTGTTTTGGAAGTTAAAAGACAAAACCCTAAACGGGTATTACGTGAAATTAAACGGATGCTTAAAGAAATCAAAACAGCTAATCCGCCAGCAACATATGCTGAAGAAACTTTAAAGAAACAGGAAGAAGCAAATAAATGAGTAAAGAAAATATTTACTAAACAGGAAAAAGAAGAAACAAAAGAGAGAAAGTTTAACCTTAAGCAAGAAAAAAGAAAACAAAAGCACAAGTGTCATTAGATTTAAATAAATTATAAAGGTATTTGATGTGAAATCAGTTCAAGGGTATACAGCAGTCGCTAAATTATTACATTGGGCGATGGCTGTTCTAATTTTTATAGAGTTATTTTTAGCATACTCTTTTGGGAGCGTGAGACATGGAGTTTTAGAGCAATATGCAGGTATAGTATATTGGTTACATTTTAATATTGGTTATACTATATTGATATTATTAGTTCTGCGAATTTTGTGGAGATTTTTTCATAAACCACCAGCGTTACCGAGTGATATTAATCAAAAAGAAGCTAGATTTGTAAATTCTGGTCACAAAATATTATATCTACTTATGTTCGTGATGGTAACTACGGGGATGCTTAGATATAATATGTATTTAGGTGATTTCAAATATTTAAATTTTATAAATATCCCAGCAGTTGTTGGTAATAATCAAGGGTATGCGTATATTATTGTGGCGACAATACATAATATGACTGGAGCATTATTGGTGGCAACTATTGCAGCGCATGTAGCAATGGCAATTAGGCATCATGTAATAGATAAAAATGATATATTATTAAGAATGTTACCAAAGCATTGTAATAAAAATAAATAAACTATATAGGGTATATGAAAAAATATGAACTTAGATATGTATATTCAAAAATTAGCAAATAGGCATGATTTGACACTTGATGAGTCATATTTAGCAGCAAAAATTTTACTAAAAGATGTTGAGCCAGTTTTAGCTGGACAGTTTTTAAGTTTATTACATGCCAAAGGTGAAACAGCTGATGAGTTGCTTGGTTTTCATAAAGCACTGACTGAAAGTGCTCGCAAAATTAATAACACAAAAGCATTTGTAGATATTGTTGGTACTGGTGGCGATAAAGCTGGTACATTAAATATATCCACTGGAGGCTCATTATTAGCTAATGCCTGTAGCTTGCCTGTAGTTAAACATGGTAATCGTGCTGTATCGTCTAGTTGTGGCTCGGCTGACGTTTTGGCTGAATTAGGGTTTAATTTAGATTTAACGGATGATGAAATAAAGGAAGCAATAGCAAATGATAAATTTGCCTTTATGTTTGCACCAAATTTTTATCCAGTATTGGCTAAACTTAAAGATGTGCGTAAAAAATTAGCAACACCTACTATATTTAATTTATTAGGACCTCTATTAAATCCAGCTGGTCGCGAGCATATTATTTTGGGTGTGTATGATGCTAAATATGTACCAGTAATTGCTGAAGCATTATTTAAACTAGGCACTACTAAGTCATTGGTGTTTCATGGCAATGGTTTGGATGAATTAAGCACTCTTGGAAATGTGAAGGCTAAATTAGTTACCCATGATAGTATTAGTGATATGAGTATTGAATTACAAGAACTTGGATTAACTAAAGCTAAAGCTGTTGATTTGGCTGGTGGCGATAGAATGTACAATGGACAGATGTTAATCAAAACCTTAAATGGTACACATACTGGGATTAGCGATAGTTTGGCACTTAATGCGGGGGCTGCATTATGGGTATATGGTAATGCTAATAGTTTAAAAGAAGGTGTGAAAGTCGCCCAAGCGAGATTAGCTCAAGGTGATATTGTCCAACTAAATAAACTACAACAAATTATTCATCGTAAATACCAAGCTCCACAAAAACGTAAAAGTATGAAAGCAGCATTACTAGCAAAAGAATTTGCGGTGATTAGTGAAATCAAACGCGCATCTCCATCAGCTGGACATATTGCAAATATAGGTGACCCATTAATACGTGCTTTAGAATATGTGTCTTATGGTGCTGCTGCTATATCTGTATTGACCGATGCTGGATTTAATGGCTCGATGGAAGATTTGCGTCGTGTGAGCGATGGGCTAAAAGATATGCCTGTGCCTGTACTATGTAAAGATTTTATGGTAACTCCACCACAAATTGCTGAGGCTCATGCAAATGGTGCTGATGTGATTTTACTTATCGTGCATGTGCTTAAAGAAAAAACCCTTGAGATGGCAAAAATTGCGCATAGTTTTGGGCTTGAAGTATTAGTAGAAGTGCATAACCCGAATGAGCTAGATATTGCTCTTGCAGCAGATGCTGATGTGATAGGCGTTAATCAGCGTGATTTGAATGATTTTTCGATGCATCCAGATCAATTCGCTGAGTTAATTAAACTAATCCCTGCGGATCGTGTGAAAGTTGCTGAATCAGGGTTAAAAACTCGTGAAGATGCGCTAAAAGCGCTTGCACTTGGTTATGACGGTGTATTGGTGGGCGAGGCTTTGTCAAGATTAGATAATCCAGCAACATTTTTTGGTAAGTAAATATGTCTAAAAAAGCATTGATATTAGTTGATTATATAAATGGTATATGTGGCAAAGAGACAGGTAGTCCTGAATTTGTTACATTACAAAAAGCTAATGCATTTAGCAAAGTCAATGATTTATTGGAATTTGCACGCAAAAATGATTGGTTAGTGATTTGGGTAATTGTTGGTTTTGATAAAAATTATTTATCAATTCCAGCTGGCTCACCGATGTTTACACAAACGAAAAACAATCAACGCTTACAATTAGATAGTGATGCAGTTAAAATTATTCCAGAGCTGAATTATGTGGACAATGAACTGATAATTGCTAAAAATGCAGTTAGTCCATTTCATGCAACTAATTTAGATCATGTATTGCGGAATAATGGAGTTGATGAAGTATATATCTGCGGTGTATCAACTGAGATAGCAATTCAATCTTGTGTTCGTGATGCACATGATCGAGGGTATAAGGTAAATTTAGTTAGTGATTTGTGTGCTGGTCGAGATTCAGAGTTTCATGAAGCTTCATTGAAAATGCTAACAATATTTGCTAATATCATTGAGAGCAAAGAAATACAGTAGGTTAAAAAGTTAAAGAGATAATTATGAAAACATATCAAACAGGAATTATTGAAGACAAAACATCATCAGCAATATTTATGCTATTTAAATTGACTGGTAGTGGTAAGTTAAGTGATACATTAGCTAAATTAAGTAACAAAATTGATGGCAGTAGCGCAGTAGCTGGATTTGGCAATAAACTTATGAAATTTTTCCCTAAAGTTAACGCGTACCAACAACATAAATTTAACTCACCATTATTAGATAATGAATCTGGTTGTGATGTAGCTATCTGGTTAAAAAATAATGATAAAGGTAAATTATTTCATCAAGCAACGGAGTTTAGAAACATACTATCAGATTCGTTTGAGTTACAAAATGTGGTTTCAGCTTATTCTTATCGTGAAAAATTTGATTTATCAGATTTTGAAGATGGTATCGAAAATCCAGAAGGTGATGCGATGTTGCCAGTAGCGATTTCTGAAGATGGCTCAAGTTTTTGGGTGCTACAGCAATGGTTACATGATTTTAATTGGTTAAGCAATAGCAGTCAACATGCTAAAGAAATGTGTATTGGGCGTAGTATGGATGATTCACACCAGTTTGCCGACTTACCTCCATCTGCGCACGTGAAAAAGTCAGCTAAAGAAAATTTTGAACCAGAAGCTGAATTATTACGTAAATCAATGCCATGGTCTGATGATAAATTAAATGGTGGGTTGATGTTCTCGAGTTTTGGTCATTCATTTAGAGCTTTTAATCTACAGATGTCAAGCATGCTAGGTATTGATGATGGAATTATTGATGGCGTATTTAAGTTTTCTAAAATAATGAATACTAATTATTTATGGTGTCCACCTATGTCTAATGGTGTTTTAGATTTATCCTTGCTTGAAATGGGAAAATAAAATGAAGCTTAAAAAAATAGTATTACTAGCAACTTTAATCAGTTGTGCAAGTTTATCTTTTGCCTTTGAGGGTTTTGGTAAAAATGAAGGTGGTAACAATTATCCTGAGTATCACGTTACCAATTTAAATGATGGTGGGGTTGGAAGCTTACGAGATGCGTTAAGTCAAAGTGGTCGCCATGTTGTTTTTGATGTAGATGGTAAAATTAAACTAAATAGTCCTATAATTTTAAGAAATCTCAGTGATATCACGATTGATGGTACATTTAATAAATCCAAACATCAGAATTTAGTTATTGATGGTAATGGTATTTATCTATCAAATTCGCACAATATCATTATGCAAAATATACGCATAAATAATGCGCCTAAATATGGAATACTTATTTCTGACTATAGCTATAATGTTATTGTTGACCATGTAACTGTTTTGAACTCTAGTCAAAATGATGTTGAGTTTGGTAAAAATATTGATATAAATAACAGTTCTCATGATATTACAGTTTCATATTCCTTAATTGCATATGATTCTAATGATAGTGATGTATTAGATACTAAATTTAAAGGGTTACTAGTTACTGATAATAATATGGTTCCAGTTACTAATGTTGCCTTACATCATAATGTGTTTTTTCAAAATTATCAACGCTCTCCTGAGATTTCATCACCTGGAAATTTTGTGATGGTGAATAATTTAATCTATGATTTCAGAAGCTATGGCAGTAGATTAAGAAATGGTGCAACTGGTAATATTATTGGTAATTATTATTTAACTAGATTGTCGAATAAACAAAAAGATGCGTTAATAATCACAAGCGATGCAAGTAAATTTTATGTGCAAGATAATTATGGTGTAAATAGTTCATCTATACCAGTTGGTAATGTTTCGAGTACGATTATTCAGCCGATGCCATCAATTAAAACTTCACCATCAAGTACATTGAAAGATGATTTACCAATGCAAGTATGTGCATTACCTCATGATAATGCAGAGAAACAAATTATAAGTAAAATTCAAAGTTAGTATTTAAGGTTATTATGTTAATAAAAATATGTGGGATTACCACGCCAGAGATGGCAAAAAAAGTTGCGGCAAGCGGAGTAGATTATATTGGTTTATTATTTACCAAACATTCGCCACGTCAGATTGATATTCAGACTGCCAAGGAAATATGTGCCGTTGTGAAAGATTATTCAACTAAAGTTGTTGGCGTATTTTTTGATGAGACTCCTGAAGCGATTGCGCAGATTGATGCAGAGTTAAATCTTGATGTAATTCAATTACATGGAGATTTACCACGTAGTGGAGTGGGTAAGTTTATTCATAAGTCAATTATTTATGTGGCTGATGGTAAAACATTGCCAGATTTACTTAATCCTGCTAAAGATTTTATATTGTATGAGAAATTTGAGCCTGAACAAAATAGCCCATTTAGATTTTTTATCGCTGGAGGGATTGATAAGGATAATGTGAGCGGTTTAATTGCGAAGCACAAGCCACATGGAGTTGATTTATCTTCTGGAGTTGAAATCGAGCGTGGTAAAAAGGACTATCATAAAATACGTGAATTTTTGGCAATAGT
>RXKI01000130.1 GCA_003962895.1 Neisseriaceae bacterium | reverse complement strand
AAAAAACATAAAATTTCATTTTACTCTCTTCAGCATTGAAGCAAATATTGTATCAAAGCAATTCTTGTGTACAAACCATTCTTTATTTGTCTTTCATGATAAGCCGACCTTGGATCATCATCTACTTCTTCTGAAATCTCTTCGTTTCTGGGCAAAGGATGTAAGATTACACATTTATCTTTTAATTTATTTATTGTTCTATTATCTAATTTAAAAAAATCAAAAAAAGCAGTATTATATTCGTCTATTCTTTCCTTTTGAGTTCTTGTCATATACAAAATATCTATATCTTCTAAATAATCTTCAACTTCATTAATTTTAATAGAAGGATAAAATCCATAAGAAGAAGGTAAATCCAAAGAAATGGGCGGAAGAGATTCATGTTTATAAAGAATTGATGGACAAGTCAATATTTTACAATTATTCTGAGCTAAAACTTTTATTAAGCTGTGAACCGTTCTTCCTAGCTTCAAATCTCCACAAATTAACACATTTTTATTTTCTATATTGCCCAATTCACTTTTAATTGTGTATAAATCTAATAAAGCCTGTGTAGGATGCTCTCCAGAGCCGTTCCCTGCGTTTATAACAGGTACTCTTGAGTATTTGGCATATTCTACCCATTTCTCATCAAAGTGCCTAAAAACTATCAAATCAGAGTATTGGCTTAATGTTCTAAAAGTATCTTTAAAAGATTCGCCTTTTTTAAGAGAAGATGAACCACTAGCGTCAGAAGAAGAAATAACAGGTATTTTTAGGTATGACAAAGCTCTTTCAAAAGAAAATCTTGTTCTCGTAGAAGGCTCTGAAAAAAATGTAATAGCAGATAGGTTGTTTTGTTGATTTTTATTAGAAGGATAATCTTTTTTTACTTTATCAATTTTTTCAAAAATTAAATCTATTTCTTCTTTTGAGAAATCTTCAATTTTTAAAAAGTTTTTCAACTTTATTCCTTATTTTCAAACAAATAAACTTCCAATTGATTATAAACATTCATTAAATGGTCATAATCAAAATCTTCAGGATCAGCTTTTCTGTCAGGAAAGTTTGGATCGAGACGGAATCTTACCATTTTATCAAGGTCTTGTCTGTTTCCAATCCACAAAGGAGATAAAACATACAAATTATTCCAAGATTCTTTTGCGTCTTCTTTATAAATCTCAGATTTCATTTTTATACAATCCCAAGTATCGAAACAAGAACAATGGGAATATTTAAAAAATGAATACATTGAATCTTTTTCAATAACTAAATATCCACTTTCTTGGTGAATATTATCATCATCATCTTGAGCAATTTTTGATTTTACGAATTCTTCATATTTTAAAATTATTTTCAAATTAATACCTTTAGTATTGCATAAAAATTTGACTAATACATTCTATGATTTCTTCAAATGGTTGTTTAGGTGAAAACCTTTCATCCCATTCAGAAGGTTCTATCTCCCATTGACATTTTTTAAACAGAGATGAAATATTATATCCCCAACATCTCAATAATCCTTTGTCTTTTTCAAAATTTAAATCAATATCAAATTGCTTTAAAAGAGAACCACTCGTAGAACCATTTCCAGCACCTCTAAATTCAAAAATTAATTTAGAATAATTTTCATTAACTTTTACAAATTTAGTTGGAAACATACAATAACTTGGATGTTTTTTATTCAAAGCAATCCAAAGTTTTTTAGAAAATTTATCAAAATCCTCCATTTGAGAAGCTGGCTCTATCCCCATGTGATTTAACTTAGAGATTCCTCTATGAATTTCTTGTGCTAAATAAACTTCTTTATTTTCATCTTGAACATCTGAAATAGGTCTAACATGTTTGCAAATCCATGTTTGTTCCCCTAAAAGATCAAATATTTTTCTTCTAATCATTATTTTAAGAGAACCATAAATAGTTGTTTCAACTTGAATAGCTCCTGCTTGATCTCCCCATTCTACTGTGTTCTCCCACACTTTATTAGGATCAATATCACCAATTGGCAATCTACTTAATTCGCTAATTAACTTGCTAGGAGCAAAAGGATTAAACAACCTTTCCCCAGGCATTTCTTCTGTCCCACCTAATATTTTGCTGCTAGGACCAGAAATATCTCGTCCATAATTAGCCATTTCAACAAAACTTTTAAAACTTAAATTTTTCATATAATTATATAGACATTAGACTGTTTTCTAATTCATCAAGACTCATTGTTTCACTATAAAGAATTAAATTTGGAATGTTTTTGCAATAAATTTTCTTTATATCAAAAATAATTTCTCCACAATATCCTCTTTCTTCTTCGTAATGTTCTTCTTTTGCTATATATCCGCCTCGTTCGGCTCCAAGCAATCTATTACAAGAACAATAATGTTCACTATACATGTAAGGTTTCAATATATAAGAATCTTTTAATTGATAACCTCTGTCTTCATAAAAAACATGCATTGTATCCAAAAATACGACAGAAGGATTCTTTCTAAGAACTAACTCAACTTGAAGTTCTTCATTATCAGTTCCTTTATATTCCCATTCCTTGGGTAAATTTTTATCCATAAAATCTTTAGTGAAAGTTAAATAATGATTATTTTTGAAATTTATTTCTAAATAATGGTCGATCCAAGGACATTTTTCAAGATACAAATTCATTTTTATCCAATCAATTTTCTTAAGATTTGCAGATCACTTTCTTCGTAAATTGCGTATTGTTGTTCCCAAGAAAATTCTCCCCATCTTTCTTTTAATCCAAAAAATTCTTGATTAAAGTCGGTCTGAGGTAATAAGGAAACTTGAAAATAATCTATTGCTTCTTTTGATTTACTATTTTCCCATGAATCGTATATTGTATCTTCTTTCCTAAATAATCCAACATAAACATCTGGCTCGTAATAACTAAAAATAGTTCCAGAAGGCAATTCTACAAACTCTTTAAAATTTACTATTCTCATCTAAACCTTTTCCTCTGGAAACAATTCCCTAAATTTATTCAAAACTTCTTCATTGATACAACTGCTGTAAACACTTATGTCAAAGTTCATGCGAGCATAATCTTCTTTTTGTAAAATACTTTTTGCCAATGGAGAAATGCAAATGTAATATGGACTAATTTTATTTAAATTAGTCCATCTAATTATATCTGACTTTTTTTCTTTAAAAGTAGTCAAATTAAAAGACAAAGAATTTTTATTGAAAAACTCCTTCGTCTGCTCTAAGCCAGCAAAAGCCTTGTAAAATCCAGTTTTATTTATAGATTGAGGAACTTCAACTTTAGAAGTTGGCTTGGTTACAATTTTATCATATTTTCTTTTCCACAATTTCCATCTAAACCATGCTTTGTCTCCAACTAAACATGCAGGAGTAACTAAAACTGGGTTTCCATTGGAAATATGCTTAATTACATCTAATTGTGATCTGATATAAAGTTCATATTCATCCTCAGCGATTAAACCTGCTGTCTCCCTAGCCAATTTATAACAAAATTTAAATATCAATGATTTTCTAGGATCGCCTTTTTTAATTCCAGTGTGATTATAATTTGGAAATATTTTCTTGCTTATTTGAACCCATTTTATCGCTATTTTATACGCTTTAGATTCTAAGTCATCCATTTTATATTGAGAAATGGCTTCAAGTGACAATTCATTCTCCTCAGTTTTTTTCGACTTCTTTTTCATGATAACACAGAATAACTTTTTGTCCAGCAAAATTAAATTTTACTTAATTGTTGTTCAATTCTTCGTAATAAAGTCGCAGGAATGTTTCCAACTCCACGTAAATATCCATTTCTTTTATAAATGTCTTTCAATATATCTAAAGTTTCTTGTTCTGTATTATCGTGTTCCTTTGCTAATCTTTTTACAAAATCTTGTAGAGACATCATGTATTCTTGAGGCTCAAAAATGCCTTTGTAAATATTAATGCGTTTATTTTTGTTCTTATTTAAATAGTAATCAATATATTCTTGAGACGAAAAAGACAACCATTTATTGTCTGAGTATGTATAAGAAAAAACTTTTTCAATAGCTCTTGGAGACGCCATTCCAATAAATAATGCTTGAGGCTCAACTCCTCGATCTAGCATGTCATAAGAAACAATTGGTCTAAAAGAATCTGGGTAGTGTTTTTTATAGAACTCATCTGAGTTATATTTTTTCATCTCTGTTGGGAAACGATAAATTAAATTTTTACCTAAAGATTTAAATTTTACTATTACAGTCCCAAATTTTTGTGCTGTTTTTAAATCAGGAGCCACAAAAAGACCAAATTTAAGAGGCTTTCCTCCAGAAATATGAGGATAGATTCTATGTGTATTTTTCTTTCCATCTATCCCATTTAAACAAAAATCATAGGCTGTGTCTCCATCTGTTCCATGAAAAACAGTGATTGCAGAATCAGGCTGCAATCTAGCAATTTCTCCTCGATGACCTTCATTTAACCAATTTTTAAATTCCATGAATTATCTATGCAAAAAAATATCATTTCCAATAAATAAAATATGGAATTCAAACAATGGTTAAATGAATCTAATATAAACTTTCTATTTATGTCAAATGGAGAAGTGGTAGCTAATATTGATGGAATTAAATATAAGTACATTACAGACACTGCTTTTCACAAAAGATGGAGAGAATTAAGCAAATATAAACCTTGGACTGTTTTGAACGATATAAAAAGACACATAGAGTTAGGAAACGCTCAACAAATTCTTCCAAAACCAATTGCCCAAAAAACAGGCACTCCAGAAAATCAAGGAAACAATCCAAAACATCAAAAATTTTTATTTTGAGTTGAAATTTTATTTTTCTTTTCTATTATGCCTATGTGGAGTTTTTTAAATTTCACTCTTGTCGTTGCACTAACGCAAAATTACTGAGAAGAACACTCTCTTGTTCAATTTTCTTAAAACTGGCTGTACTCCCTATTTAAGAAAATACCAAAAACCTGCGAAGCTCGGGCACGAGCAAGTCTTAGTGATTAAATCCAATGCCGCTACAGGAGGCATTCTTATTCGCAATCAGAGAAGGTAATCGCTGGGTAGCAAAAAATTGCCGACTATTCACAATTGCAGACAAGATTGTGAACTACTCAGATTTAGGACTCTGGAACAAGTACAACAAAAATGCTTTAGGCTTATGTAAAAGACTATTTACAGATAGATACTCAGATGAATTAATTCTAGCATTAAACTAGAAATCATTTGTTTATTTATCTGTAATTCAAAAAGTCAATTACATTAAGTCGGCATCCTGTTTTGTTTATTGTTAATTACATTTAACTAAATTTTAAAGTTATTTGTTTTTTCTTGAGAAAGTTCTACAATTCCTTCAGAGAATTTTAAAGGAAAAGAAAATAACAATGCTTTCTGAGTTAGCAACACTTTTGACAGAGAATGACCTTGGTCAGAATTTGTTTTTTGCTTTCTCTCCTGATATTTTAGATATTACCGAAGATATAACCCCAGAGTTAAGATTTTACTTTAAAGATTCTGTAGATTTTAAAATTGTTATAAATAATTCTAATATTCATAATGTGTTGAGTTTTCTCAAACTTACTGTTTTTGCCAAGAATATGAAGGTTTTGACTTGGAATTGGAAGAATTTTGCTTCTTACGTTTTGTCGAAAACTGGTAAAGATTATTTAATTGATGGTCAAATCATAGATTTGAAAATAATTGAATCTTATTCTGGTAAAAAGTTAAAGTCCCCAGAGAATTATGTAGAAGCTGCCAATAGACTTAGGAATATATTTGTTTCTGGAACTTGGAAAGAAATAGAGAATGTATATAAAAATTTACATTTGCCTTTGATGACTACCGTTATTCCAAACATTGAAAATTCAGGCATTATAAGTTTATCTGAGGGTAAAAAAGTTCATGCATATTATGAAATAGACGGGCAGGAGAACGGTAGGCTTAAATGTTCTAAGGCTTTCAACTCTGGCTTTTGTCCTCACGCAATGATCCCAGAGACGAGAGAATCTCTAAAAGGTAGAGATTGCGAGGAGTTTTTTATATCTTTTGACTTCAAAGGACAAGAAGTTTATCAACTAGCTTGGCTTTCTAATGATCCTTTGTTAAAAAAGCTCTGTGAACTGCCCGATATTTATTGTGGTTTGTATGAAGCTATCATGGAAGATAAAAATTTTGATAAAAATAAGAGAGATTTTATAAAAAAGATATTCCTGCCGATTATATATGGACAGTCAGCAAACATGTTGGCTCAAAAGTGCGGATTGCAACAATCCGTGGCTGAAGAAAAAATTCAAAAAATTCAAACCTTATTTCCAGAAGTTTTCAAATTTACTGACAAGTATTTAAAGCAAGTCCAAGAACATGGCTTTGCTAAGGATATTTTTGGTAAAGTAAGAAATTTCGAAGCAAATAAAGCCTACTTAGTAAAAAACTTTTCCATATCATCACCAGCAACTGTTGTTTGTTTGGAAAAACTAGTCAAACTATACTACAAATTAAAAAACAAAACAGATATTGCATTCACTATCCATGATGGTTATGTCGTTTATGCAAATAAAGAAAATTGGAAGAAAATTTTTAAGATGGGACATGAAGTTTTATCTGAAGATTCAGAATTTTGTCCTGGCTTAAAATTGAAAGTTTCAGTTAAGGCAGGAAAAAATCTAAATGATTTAAAAACTATTTCACGCAAGGGAGATTTATGATGTTAGATATTTGCAATGCCTTTTGTATAAACGACGCAGAATACAAAGAACTTCATGAGGCTTTTGGAAAATTATGCTGGCATGCGGCTCACGACTTGAAAAAGAAAAACACTAGAAATAATTATATTGATGATGTAGAAGATATTAATCAAAATCTTACAATTGATTTAATGAGGGCTGGAAGTTATACAAAACGTCAAATTTATATTGAAAAATGTTTAGAGTTAGCAAATAAATATGCAAAAGATAGCACTGTTATTTCTATAATTAAAGAGTTAGAAAATCTTTGGTCTAATAGAACTAGACACGGTGCTAATAGACAGAAATTCGGTCCAACTCAAGAGAATATTTTAGATAAGATTGTTTTGAATATAGTTCCTGAAAAAGAAAGACCTAACAAACAAGATAAATTAAAGATAGATGGTAAATTTTTTTCATATTGTAAGACAATAATTTGGAATGGACAAAAAAGTATGGGTAGGAAAATAACAAGAGAAAGATCGATTCGTAACGGAATGGTTTCTTTATCTGAATTTGATTACCTTGGGTCAAAATAAAAACAACAAAAGAAGGCAGTATAGTTTGTCACCGGAATATTATTATATTAAATATTTTTGTTAAACTTCAGCTTCTGGAATCGTGACTGCTGCCTTTTTTTGTTGTTTCTTTTGTTCTCAATTCTTATGATTCCAATAGATTTTTGGAAAAGAGAGAGTAAATGCGAGAGTTGACCCCTGAAGAGCAAGCTCAGTTAGATGCAATGTCTAATGGAGAAGTTGTAAAATCTAAATTTACATGGGATGATGCATTCCAAAAGAAATTGTTAGGAATGCTATTATCTGACCAATATATGTTGGTACAATCCATTGGAAAGGTTGTTCCTGAATATTTTTCTAATGAAGCACATGTTTTAGTTGCTAAAATACTTTTTTCTTATTTTGAAAAACATAAAATAATTCCTGAAAAATGGATTTTAGAGCAAGAACTAGAACTTGTTTTAAAAGATAGGGACAAAGGAGTTAATCTTCTTTACAAAACAGAATTAAATTCTGTTTATGAATACTATGTCCCAGGTCTGGATACTCGTGAATATTTAATAGATAAAATTACTTATTTTGCTAAAGTTCAAGCTATGAAAATAGCTTTTCATACCTCTCTCGACAAGATGCAGGAAGACCCTGAAAACGATGCTACTTGGAATTTTATTTATGAAAAAATGAGACAAGCCATGCTCATAGATAGAAACTATGAGCCAGGTCTTGAATATTTTAATCAAATTGATTTATTCTTCGAAAGAATGAAAAATAAAGTCGCAGGAAAAGAAAGATTTACTAGCGGTTTCCCTTCTATAGATAATGCTTTAACTGGTGGGGGCTTATTTGCAGGTCAGATAGGTTCTTGGATAGGACTTCCAGGCACAGGTAAATCTTTGGCACTTGTGCGAGCAGCAGTACAGAATGTTTTATTGGGACATAAAGTTTTATATTTGACTATGGAAATGGATGAAGTCGGTATTGCCTCTAGATTTACATCTCAATTTGCTAAATTGGATATCAACAATTTAGCAGGAGTTAAAGATGAAGTAATAAAAACAATTGAAGAATTTTCCAAAGATAAAGAAGACAGGAATTTGTTGCATATTAAACAATTTCCAGGCGGTGTAATGGATGTGAATGGAATTCGTGCTTTTATGGCACAATTAGAATTAAGAAAATGGAAACCTAATCTTTTGATTGTTGACTATGTTGGAGAAATGAAGGATGATCCAAGTGTTAAAAAATATGAATCTGCATATAGAATATTGAGAGATTTGAGAGGGTTTGGAGTAGAAAAACAACATTGCACAATGACTTGTGTACAGCCCAATGCTTCTGCCGCTAAACTAGAAATTGGAGAATATATTGATGAATCTAATATTGGAACGTCATTCGACCAGTTTAAACCTTTAGATGCATTTTGGTCTATTAATCAGCAAACTATAGAAAAAGAAGCAGAAACTGGTAGAATATTTGTAATTAAGCATCGAGATGGTAGATCAAAATTTCCTTTCAAGATTGCTTTTGATTACAAATTAGGTACTTTAGACATGTTTGAAATATCAAAGGAAACTTATGCTTCTAGAATGAATATGATTCAAGAGAAAAAGGCTGGCGAAATTGTTCTTGACAATGTAGCAGGGAAAAGAAAGCCTAGAGGTAGATTAAAAGACGATCAAGGAGAATTTTATGAAGCTGAATAATTTAGGTCTATTCCGTATTCATGTCATGGACCAGATAGAATCTAAATTAAGCAATTTGTCTTCTTCTGATTTTATTGATGTTAATTATTTTTTGGCTTTAAATGAAATAGTTTGTGAACTTGAAAAAGAAATGGAAAAATTAGAAGTTTGCTCTTGTCGAAATGAAATTTTGATAAGAGAATTGAACTCAAGTATCGTGGACTACAATTTCAGAATACTTCAACACATTAAAAAAACCAAACTTTTAAATTTGTGAGAAAAATGAACTGGACAACTTCAAACAAGCTAAAGACAATTCAGCTTTTCGATCAAATCGAGGCTTTAGCTAGAGACAATAAAAATGATTTAGCTATTCAAAGAGTATTTAAAAAGGTTAAAAAAATACAAGATCAAATGAATTTGATTTATAAAAAACTTGACAAAGTTGATGAAAATATAGATTGTTTGGAAAATGATATACAATACGATAAAATTCTCCTTGATATAAAAGATTTAGAGGAAGACCTTGAAGGAGATGAATTTAATGAATAAATTTAAAAAATATAAAAATAGATTTAAATCTTTACTCTCTGAAGAAACTTCTGAGGAAGATTATGAATTGGCAATATCTTCTATTGAGAAAAGAGTTGAGAGAATTTGGAATTATATTTGTAAAACATCTAGTAGAAATTTAATTTGGTGGTCATTTAGAAATGATGTGGAATCTTCAAATGGAGAAGCTACAACTGGAGGGACTTTTGATCCAATTGAAGATTCTAAATTTGTAAAGATAAAGGGTTGTTTTTCGGAGATAAAAAATCCTAATTATCCTTATAATGAAGGTTTTCCTACAAAATTAATTTGGGATAAAAAATGGAAGTCTAAAATAAAGAGAAGAAAAATAACTTTAAAAGTTCATAAAAATGAAGATTTAAAGTTATTGAAGGATTTTTCTAATTTACTTAAAAAGAATAAAAATAATTAAGAGGTAATTGAATGTCAAAAAAAGCACCTGTTGAAAAAATAACTGTTACTGTAAATGGCAAACAAGTTGTTCTTGATCCTGAGAATATGAAATATAACGAGAGTACAATTGGTCAATTTATGAGTATGGAATCTGGATGGATAGATTACTTAGGAAAGCAGTTAGAATATGCTCAATCTGAAGCTCTTGTTGCTAAAATTAATGAAGAGACCAAGTTTAGTAAAAAACTAATTGAGGGCAAAGATAAAGGATTGTCTGATAATCATGCCAAGGCTCTAGCTAACGCAGATGATGATGTGGTGAAAGCTAAATTACATCATGCAGAGCGTAAGCAGGTTGTTGGTCATATTAAAGCACATCTTCTAGCTTGGAAAGAAAATCACGAGAATGCACAAAATAGAGGTCATACGATTAGAACTGAAATGAAGATGTTAAATCGTGATATTTATGATGGAGATAATGAAAGCGGAGATAAAGAATTTGACGCAGAAGAATTCATCAACAATGGCTGTAAAGGTTTGTAAAAATGGACTATTTAATCGATCCAGTCAATATCACTAAATATGATTGTGATAAAAATGAATTGGAGCTATTAATTTTGTTTTGGATATGTGCTGCTGGAAAGAACGCCATTACAACTTCTAATTGTTTGAATAAATTATTTGTCCATTTACATGAAAAATATAATATTGATTCTCCTTTTGATTTGCTGAAAAAAGCAGATGAAGAATTGGAATTATGGACTTGTTTGAAAAATTTCGGCATAGGATGTTATACAAAAAAAGCTGAATTTTTTAAAGATTTAATTTATTCAAATATTGATTTAAAAAAATGTTCTGTAAAAGATTTAGAGGCAATTAAGGGAATTGGACCTAAAACAGCTAGATGTTATTTAATTCATAGTAGGGAAAACCAAAACTATGCTGGATTAGATGTTCATGTTTTGAGTTTTTTAAGGGATCATGGTCATGATGTCCCCAAGAATACTCCTACTGGCAAAAGGTATAAAATTTTAGAAGATATATTTTTACAATATGTTAAAAAATCAAATAAAACAGTAGCAGAGTTTGATTTGGATGTTTGGAGAGAATATTCGGGAAGGAAAAATAAAGTTGCTTGAGGAAACAATGGAATATCAGCAAAAGTGGGATCAAAGACTCTTGGATATGGCTCAATTTGTATCAGGGTGGTCAAAAGACCCTTCTACACAAGTTGGTGCTGTTATAGTAGATGAAGATAATAGAATCGTATCTGTTGGTTATAATGGATTTGCTAAAAAAGTAAAGGATTGTAAAAATAGACTAAACAATAGAGATATAAAATATAAAATGATAGTGCATGGAGAAATAAATGCCATATTATTTGCTAATAAATCTACAAAAGGTTGCACTTTATATACTTATCCTTTTATGCCTTGTTCAAACTGTGCCCCTATAATTATAAATTCAGGCATAAAAAGAGTTGTTTCTTATTTAGATAATAATCCAAGATGGACTGAAAGTTTCAAACTTTCTACTGAACAATTTTCTGAAGCTGAAGTAGAATTGATTCTAGTAGAGAGAAAAAAGAGCTAATTTTTTTTGAATTGAGAAAACAAGATGGCTAAATTAAGTTTTCAACAAAAACCTTTTTCAGATCGATCTTCTGTTTGTATTAGCGAAAACAGAAAAAATATTATTGTTGAGTATAGATGTAGTCCTATAAAAGAAGGTCACTGGTCTAGGCAATTCCCAAAAACAAAAGAAGGAAGACAAGAGGCTATAAAACTTTTTGCTTCTTTAAAATGATTTTTTTGATTTTGAATAATATATATAATTGTTCCTAAACGATCTAAAAACTTCGTCACAATAACAAAAATATTCAAGTAAATTGTGTTAATTCTTGAATTTTTTTGTGATAAATTTAAATATTCCTACACAATATTGGAGTGCTTTTTAAGCAGCGATAAGAAAAATTTAAAAAAAAGGGAGAAAAATCTTCCTATGGAACTAAAATAGATTAAAAACTTGTTGTTTTTAATCTATTTTATTTTGTACAAACAAAAAAGAGACATTCATGCAAAACCAATCTATTATTGATACTTTGAAATATTTGTTGAAATATTTTGAGGATTTAGAAAAACATTCTAAACCTGTTGCAGTTGTTGAAGAAATTGCCCTCGAAGTAACTCCTGAAATAGAAGTAGAAGAAACTCAAGTTGTTGAAAATAAAGAACAACAAACTTCTGAAGTAAAAGAAACTCAAGTTGTTGAAAATAAAGAACAACAAACTTCTGAAGTAAAAGAAAATTTTGTTATAAATAAAGATTTGTTTCCTAAAGAAACCCATTTGTTATTAGATGTTTTGTCTTCCCCAATGTGGCCTGAAGCAGTTCCTGAATTTTTGATTTGCGAAGACCAAGAAGAAGACAGAAAAGATAGAGCGGAAGGAATTTTAGATTTTGTTTATCAAAATTTAAATATTGATATTAGTAGAAAGAAGTTTTTAGATTTTGGATGTGAAGCAGGACACATTGCTTTAGAGGCTGCAAAAAAAGCCCAAAATTCTGTTGGATACGATATTAAAAAATTTGGAAATTATGTTTGGGAAGAAGTTGACCAAAATTGTTTGTTAACTACGGACTTTGAAAAAGTAAAAGAAAATGGTCATTATCATTTTATTATGCTTTATGATGTTCTGGATCACGTTTCTGATCCTGTAGAAGTTTTAAAACAAGTTAAATCTGTTTGTGCCCCTCACTCTGTTGTCTTTTTAAGATTTCATAGTTGGATGAGTAGACACGGTGCCCATCTTTATAAGAAATTTAACAAGGCTTGGATTCAAATAATTTTTAGCGAAGAAGAATTGAAATTAATGGGGCTGATACCCGAGACAGTTCAAAGATATACTCGCCCAATTGCCACACAAAAGGGATTTATAGAAGAGGCAGGATTCACTGTGATTCAGGAAAGTTTTGAAACATCTATTGTTGAACCATTTTTTAAAGAGAGTCTCCTAAGAGACAGGTTTTTTTCTAATTTTGGAACAACTTTCCCAGAGTTTCAAATGTCTCAATCTTTTAATGATTATTTAATTAAAATTAAATAACTGTTATCTTTTTCTTTTTGTAATTATAATCTTCCATGATCTGAATTAGATCATCTTTGATTTTTCCTTCTGGAATATCTTTAAGGGTTAAATCTTCTTTTCTTTTATTCCAATGGTTTATAGTTGTGTCTTTGAAGTATTTGTTTGTATAAGGTATTTCTAAAAATTTAAATAAACGCTCAGAAGGCATTCTTTCTACATTTATAAAAAGATGTTCTCTGTTTTTTAGTTTTTCTTCTATTAATCTATTCCAT
>RXKI01000099.1 GCA_003962895.1 Neisseriaceae bacterium | reverse complement strand
TGGTTTATTTATATTCTCATCAATAGTATCTTTATTCATTGGTTGGGCAATTATTGACTTATTCAAACCAGGGTTACACATGGTTGAAGTTGGTAAAAGCATATTAGCTAGTTCTGGTGCTGATACTGCTAGCAAGTTTGATTCAAATCAAATTTCATTAGCTCACTTTGTGCAAGAAACAATCCCTGATAATGTATTTAACGCATTCTCAGGCGGTCACATCATTCAAATCGTGATTTTCTCTTTATTCTTTGGGGTGGCATTAACTAAGATTGACAAAAAAGGACGCGATGCATTAGCATTAATCTTTGATTCAATTATGCATGCAATGTTTGCTATTTGTAATACAGTAATGAAATTAGTTCCAATTGCAGTATTCTCATCTATTGCTGGTGTGATCATTAAGCATGGTTTTGGTGTACTTGAAACTTACTTAATTTTCATTGGTGAATTCTATTTAGCTCTAGCAATGGTTTGGGTTGCAATATACATAGTCTCTTTACAAGTTGTTGGTCGTAAAATCAATACATTAATTGCTAAAATCACTCCTCCATTATCATTATCTTTTGCGACATCTTCTTCAGAAGTAGCATACCCGGCTGTATTTGAAGCATTAGAAGAATTTGGTGTACGTGAAAAAATTAGTAGTTTTGTAATGCCAATGGGATACTCATTTAACATGATTGGATCAATGGTTTACTTTAGTTTTGCTATTATTTTCATCACTCAAGTATTTGGAATAGATATTTCTTTTAGTGATAAATTATATATATTCTTTATGTTACTAGTAACATCTAAAGGTATTGCTGGTGTGCCGCGTGCATCAATCATGGTGATTTCGTCTGCTGTAACAGCATTCCACTTCCCTGAAGCTAGTATATTATTATTATTACCAATTGACGCTTTTGCTGATATGGGTCGTAGTGCGACTAACGTTTATGCTAATGCTGTGATGACTACGTTCATTGATAAATGGCATAAAGATGAGTAAATAATTAATTAAATCATTCACTATTAAATAGTCAATTTATTAACTTAAATTGACTATTTTCTTTTCAAAGGACAATACAAGACAATGTTAAACAAATTATTCAAGTCACTTTACTATCGACTAAAAAACTATAACGATGAAATCATGAATTTTAATTTTAATGATTTTAATAAGTTCATTATTACAGTACTACTAAAACAACTCACTCGCACGGATGTTATTTTGCCTGTGGCAATTGGATTTATTACTGTACTAATTAGCTTTCAATCTCTGACACAATCAAATGTATTTTTCCCACAAAGTAATGTACCAGCTTATGTAACATTTGTACTATTTCAGTGTGCCATGTCGATTGCTATTGTGTATGTTCTCCCATTAATCACGATTATAATCCTAAACGCAATCTTCTCTATAATTCAAAAATATTGGACAAAAGGGGTTTTACTAATAAAGCTTCTAATTACAGTAGTAATTTATCACTATGCTTTTACATTTCTAAATAACAAGCACTTATACCACACGAAAGATCAAATCGGAATTATTATATTATGGGTTATGCTGTATTTTATTTGTATGAACCTGTATATTTCTCACACTAAACATCGCAGTTTAATTAAATTCACTAAACTAAAAGCATTATTTTTCATAGCTTTTATCTGGCTATCAATTAAACCAATTACTCTGATTTTAGTTAATACTTCTAAATCAACAGATTTTTTAAGAATAAATACCGATATGCTTTTGACACCCACCAATTGTTATGAAATGATGAAATCAAATCCAGACATTAAACCTGAAAACTATATAGCTAACAACCCTGAATATTTTGAAAGTAAAGCTCAAGGGTGCATAGTTCATAAAAATAATGTTCGCACAGGATTTGCGTCAGATTATGTAATCGTTATCCGTAAAAATATTATTCCAGTAAAAGAATCAGATAATCATATCTATAATTTTTACTCAAGAATTGCGTGCTACAGTAGTAATTGTTTTATTGACAATCAAGTAAAAAAAGATATAACTGATGATGAATGGATTGAAATGATACCATTTCCCAAATCTTATTACAAATAAGATAATTTTGCAAATAATGGCAACAATACTGGTGTTGCCACGCTTAATATCATTCCACTAGATATTGCGACTACTACAAGCTGTTGAGATAGATTTTGCTTAATAACTGGCAATGAGAAATCCATAGCTGTTGCACCACACACCCCCACCATTGTATATGGAAATAATCGTCCAAGGCTTGGTAAAAGTATAATCGCTATTAATTCACGATTAAAATCAATAAAAAACGATACTACGCTATAATTTTCATTAATTAATGAACCAACCATAATACTAGATAATGTGTACCAACCAAATCCACTTGACATTGCTAGAGCTTGATTTAGCGGAAATTTTAATATTAATGAAACAAGAACTCCAGCTAATAACGAACTAAAAACAATAGATAATGATAGTTTAATACCTGATTTATTTAAAAAAACATGTTTTAATTTTGTACCAGAAATACGCATTTGATGACCTATCACGAATAGTAGTACTATCAACAATACATCAATTATTTCACCCAAATACGTCAATGGCTTCTGCAAAATTACTCCACAAATAATTCCTAAGAAAATAATGCCTGTATATTTAGCACTTTGCAAAATATACAATAAATAATTAGTTGATACTTGAGGACCATTCTTTAGGTTATCTCGACACTGTTTATTTTCTTTGCGAAATACTATTGATGCGCAAACAAAATTACAGAAAAATATCAAGCTAGTAAATACAACTACCATTAGTACAATATTTACTAATTCTTCAATTAGCTCTTTTAAATTGACTCCAAAGTCATAGCCCATAACAAATAATATGGCAACAACAATAAAAAACAATAACTTATTGAGCGAGTTATTACTTAATGGTAACCTTTTTATCCAATAGCCAACTACTAGTGCGAATAACAATATAACTAATTGAAACATATTATTCAATTACCACATTTACTAATTCACCAATACCTTCAACTTGGATTTTAATAATGTCTGCTGTATCCAAAAACCTAGGCGGCACAAAGCCAACACCAACGCCACTTGGCGTACCTGTGGCAATTACATCACCAGGATAAAGCGTAATACCAGCTGATAAATTTTCTATAATTGTCGGGATATCGAAGATAAATTGACTCGTATTGCCATCTTGTCTAAGCTCATTATTCACCCAGCATTTTATACTTGTATTCGCAACATCAATCTCATCTTTAGTTACAATAACTGGACCCATAGGACAAAATGTATCTAGGCTCTTTGCTATATGCCATTGCTGATGACGTTTTTGTAAATCACGTGCAGACACATCATTAACTATCGTATAACCAAATACATAGTCCATAGCATTTTCTTTAGTTATACCACGACCTTCCTTACCAATGATAACCGCTAATTCAGACTCATAATCTAAACAATTTGTTACATGGCGATGACGTTGTATCGGATTATTAGTTGCAATAACAGTTTCTGGAACTTTACTAAACACAATTGGATAACTTGGCACATCAGCAGCATTATTATTTGCCCCACTACCCAAGCCGCTAGCAGCAACTTCTTTCACGTGTTCAAGATAGTTTTTTCCAACGCAAAATATATTACGTCTAGGAAATGGAATTGGTGCTAAAACTTCAACATCATTTAGATTAAATTGCTCATCTTTAAATGCCGGTAACTCTTTACCTGAAGATAACATTTCAATAATTGGCAATACCCCATATTTTAAATCAACACCAGAAATATCAAAAGCTTTAATAGTCTGAGAAGTTTTATCTAAAATACCAGTAAATTTTTGTTTATCAAAACTGAAGTGAATAAATTGCATTGAAATCTCTCTTTGTAAATATTAGTAAATAAAAAAGACAAGTAATCATACTTGTCTTTTCACAAATTAATTATATTAGTATGGTTGTAATCTACATTTTCCATTATCACAAATTGCACTTTGGAAGCCAGTCTCATCAAATTTACCATTTTTCATAAATTTTGCTTCCCAAACTCTAGGATAATGCACTTTCATTGTTTGACAACCTTTTTTACAAACTTTAAATGGCGTATCACCATCATAGACCCAGATATCCCCAGACCCATTACAGTTACCCTCACATACTGCTTGCTGACTTTGACCACTTACACAAGCCAATAAGTTGTTACAAGTAGCATTAGCTCCACATTTACCATTAAGAATATTAGGAGTGTTACAAGTACCATCCTTACAGTTCTGAGCCCAAACATTATTAGCCATTTTATTACATTGACCACTTAAATCATAACCGTTAACTGTACAATTACCTTTGACATCTAATTTTGTAACCCATTTAGCTGAGCTTGATTTACCATTAATCAAATCAATTGCTTCTAAACATGCAGCTGGTGGCGGCGTTGGTTCAGGCGGCGTCGTACATTTTGGATCATTCTCTTGACGAGTTCCTATGCTGCAATAACAAATAGAATTTTCTTCAAATGGCGTTTCTGCAGTACACTCTGGAGCAGGAGGCGTTGGTTCAGGTACAAAACCCAAGCACTTATCAGGCATATTATTTAAAGAATAAGTTTTCCCAAAATTATCCACTACAAATGGTTGAACTTTATCTGAAATAATAGTATCTGGCTTTGGATACGCAACTACACAAACATGTTGATGCTCATTTTTAACACGACTAGGCGTAATTTCATATAAAAAATATTTTGATTTATCGCTATTATTATAAATCTCATTTTCAATATGCTCAGGATAGTTGCCTTCTTTATCAGAAAAAGCACCTTTTTTTACATAGGCTTGTTGAAACTCACCCATGAATTGTATCGCATCATGTTTAGCAACTTCTTCTTGAGTGCGTACCATATGATTTTGATAGGTTGTATAACCAACTGTTGACACAACAGCTATTGCAGCTACTGCAACTATGGCTTCTAAAAGTCCAAATCCCCGAGATATTTTTTTCATATAAATTTACTTCAAAATTTAAAACTATTTATTGTGCTTGTGATGATTGTTGATTCTCACTAGGACTTGCCATACCTTGAGATGCATTTACATTACTAGAATTCACAACAGCTGTATTGCTATCTGTTTCTGCTAAATGGTCCAACTCAATTATAGACATTTGGCTACCAACTTGTGGAGCGCTAATTGCAATCATTGATGCATTGTGTTTACCAATTTGATATTCAACTACGTAACCTTGCTGAGTTTTCTTTTCTGAAACTGCTTTTTGACAAAGTTGTCTTTCATGCTGCTGCTGAATATATTTAGGATGATTTGAGCTATCAAACATTCCATTAAAGAAATTACGATTAGGATTTTTAACTGTCGTTGTATAAGTTTGTGTATGGCATTCTTCTTGCGATACTGGAACTTCTACAATATTAGGGTTTACTGATAAAATTGTAGCTTTTGGTGGTGAGTCATTGTGTGCATAGAAAAAAACACCAGCACCGATTGCTACCATACCAACTGCAGCCACTGTCAAAATTACATTATTTTTCATTAATAAACCTCCTAATATAAACAAATTTCCAAAATTTTCACATTATTGTAACACAAAACACATTATTCAACACGCTAATAACACACAAAAGAAGCTACGCCTCAGTAACTTCTGATGGATTATTTAATTGCGAATCTTTTAATCTAACCATTATTTTGTCTACACGATAACCATTTTCGCGATCAATATCGACTACTTCAAACACATATTTTTCATATTCAAATCGATCAAACACTTTAGGTAATCGACCTTCCCTTTTACCAATTATCGATATAACAAGTCCAGCAGCAGTTTGATAATGGCTATCATCATCGATCTCATCGGCTATTTCAAGCTCTTCCAATAAATCATTTACTGGCGCCTGTCCATCTACAAGCCACTTACCTGAATTATCTTTTTCAATCAACAATTTATCATCAGTTAAGTATTGCATGTCACCCATAACCGCAGTTACCAAATCACCTGCCGTCACCAAGCCATCGACATGGCCATACTCATTATAAACAAGCGCCAAGTGAGACTTATAAGTTCGAAAAGCTTCTAACATCTCAATCAACGTCAAAGTATTTGGGATAGCATGGATTGGATTTAGGCCTTCGGTCCAATCAGTTTGAATTTTCAAACCATTATCTTTAAATTGCTGAACAATACTACGAATTACTTTGATAGCTGGCACATAACCAAGCACATGGTCTAAACTATCTTTACAAATAAGTAGATTTTGCGATGGATTTTGGACAATTTTCTCCAAGTTCTCTTCAGCTGATGCCGTAATATCAATAAAAACTATCTCTGAACGAGTAGTCATCAGCGAGCCAACTTTGCTTTCATCTAAGCGCCAAACATTCTCAAATATCTCACGCTCAGCTTCTATTAAAACCCCTGACTGCGATCCTGCTTCAAACATAGTTTCAATATCTTCTTCTGAGACACTCTCATCTCGTTTAGTTGATAAACCAAAGAAGCGCAAAATCACATCAGATAAAAAAGAAAAGCTCGAGATTAATGGCTGTAATATTTTAATAATAACACTCATTATCGGAATTAATGCAGTTGATACAGCCTCAGGATACAGTATTGCAATACGTTTAGGTAGAATATCCCCAATAAGTAACAACAAGAATGTAACAACAAAAAACACCATTACAGATGCAGCAGTATGCTCATAACCTGCAAAATAGCCAACTCCAGTAAAGTAATCTGCAACTTTACCAGAAAGAGAAGCTTCAACAAAAGCACCCTCCAACATAGTGATAACAGTCAAACCAATTTGCGTAGTAGCGATAATTGGCGTTGGATCATCAACTAACTTTAAAACTCTATTAGCATTTTTTTTACCATCTTCAAATAGCGCATTTAAACGAGTCTTTTTTGAGGCAATAACTGCCATATCAGAAATAGTAAAAAATGCATTTGCGAAAATTAAACCAATAACCACAAAAATATCAAAAAGCATAATTTCCTTTATCTATTAAGAGATATTAATTCTCTTAATCCAATTAATAATAACTCTGGAATAATTTCATCAAACAATGACTCAGCATTCAATAAATTAGCAAATCCACCTGTCCCAACTACAACTAAATCTTTACGATCAATCTGATATTGATCTATAACTTGATGGATTAACTCTTTCGCAGCTCCAATTTGGCTATAATATAAGCCAGATTGAATCGCAGTTTTTGTGTCTTTAGAAATTGCCTGTTTCGGCATTGAAATACTTACATTAAATAATTTTGCAGTATTGGATTGTAAGCTCTCCATCATTAGCCTAATACCTGGTAAAACTGCACCACCTACAAACTCAGCACTTGGTGTAATATAAATAACAGTAGTAGCAGTACCAAAATCAAATATTAATAAATGTTTATTTGGGAATTTCGTAATACCGCCTATCGCACCAGCAATTAAATCGGCACCGATCTCATTGGTGTTATTGGTTGCAATTTTTATTCCAGTTTTCACACCAGATTGTAAAAACAAAGGTCTAATTTTAAAATATTTTAAAAATGCCGCAGTAATACTATAATCAACCGATGGCACAACAGATGCAACAGATACAGCAGAAATTGAATCTGAATTTATCTCATTAGCTGCCAACACTTGCAGCAAAAACATTGCAAACTGGTCCGAAGTACCAACGTGACTAGTATTCAACCTAAACTGCGCAACTAACTCAGCTTGCTTATCAAACACACCAAAATGAATCTGCGTATTACCAATATCTAAACATAAGTACATATCTATCTCACTAAGACAAACAATAGTTGATCCTAATGTTAATTTTAACACAATACCGGCTTACACAGTATATAATAACATTCTCATTAACACACACTTAACAGTATGAATCTACCACACATTGAATTATTTCAAATACTATTAGCTGCTATATGCGGAGTTGCTATTGGAATTGAACGATTTACTAATGGCTCTGTAGCCGGAGTTAGAACTTATAGCTTGGTTTGTGTAGGTGCATGCTTATTCGGTATTGTTTCAACTCATGCGCATGGTCCTGCTTTTTACCAAAGCGTTGCTGATCCAACCCGTATTGCAGCTCAAATTGTTAGCGGAATTGGATTTCTGGGTGCAGGAATTATTTTTCGCGATCACTCTCATGTACATGGAGTGACAACTGCAGCGAATATTTGGGTAACCGCATCAATTGGCTTAGCCGTTGCATTTGAATTATATTTAATTGCTATATTCACTACTGTAGTAATTATAGTTATACTGTCATCAAATCGATGGGGCTTTATCAAAAGAATTCGTGAAAAACACTTAAATGAATTTGAAGACCAAGAAGATACAAACTACAAAGATTAAATAACCTTCATTAATAATTCTTTCAACGCAATTTCATCAATCAATGGTATTTCTAGCTGAGTAGCTTTATCTAACTTACTACCAGCATCACTACCAACTATTACAAAATCAGTTTTCTTTGACACACTACCAGCAACTTTTGCACCATAGCTCTCTAAAACTTCTTTGATGTACTCTCGCTTATATTCAACAAAACTACCCGTTATCACAAACGTTTTACCCGTTATACTTTCGTGATAAAGATTTTTTGCTTCGACCTCGTCATAAGTGATACCAACATCAAGTAAATCTTTAATAATCTGCTGATTATGTTTCTCAGCAAAAAAATCCAAAATTGAATTAGCAACCACAGCGCCAACATCAGAAACTTGTAACAGACTATCTAAGTTAGCTTCAATTAAATTCTCTAAATTACCAAATGCACTTGCTAGATCTTTTGCAGTTTGCTCACCTACATGACGAATACCCAAAGCATAAATAATTCTATTAAGTATAGTATGCTTACTATTCTCAATTGCATTAATTAAGTTCTCGGCACTCTTTTGCCCAAAACGCTCTAGATTAATTAATTGTTCAATTGATAGTTTATATATATCTGGCACAAAGCTAATCAATTTGCTATCAACTAGTTGCTCGACAATTTTTTCACCCAATCCATCTATATTTAATGCCAACTTACTAGCAAAATGAGTAATCGCTTGCTTTTTCTGAGCCAAACAAAATAATCCACCAATACAGCGAAATATTGCTTCATCTTCTTCACGGACAACATGTGACCCACAAACTGGACAATTCTCTGGCATTTGAAACTCAACTAAGTCACATGTGCGCTTTTCTTTAACTGAACGCGCAACTTCTGGAATTACATCACCAGCACGACGCACTACAATATAATCTCCAACGCGGACATCTTTACGCCTAATTTCATCAATATTATGTAGAGTCGCATTAGACACCACCACTCCACCAACTTGCACTGGATCAATTTTAGCAACTGGCGTTAATGCACCGGTTCTCCCAACTTGAACATCTATTGCAAGTAACTGCGACTCAACCTCTTCAGCAGGAAATTTATGCGCCACAGCAAATCTTGGTGCACGAGCAATAAAACCTAATTTGTGTTGTAATTCAATAGAGTTTAATTTATACACAACCCCATCAATTCCATAATCTAGTGATAATCTACGCTTTAACATACTCTCAAAGTAATTTACTAAATCAGACATCCCAGTTACTGATGCACATTCACCTGATACCATAAACCCACACTCACGCAAGTAGTTTAGCTCATCACTATAAGTTGAAAACTTGTTACCACCCATATCTACCTGAGCAATTGAATATGCAAAAAACTTTAGTGGACGCTTTGCAGTAATTGAGCTATCGAGTTGACGAATACTCCCAGCGGCTAAGTTACGTGGATTTGCATATACCTTTAGATTATTTCTAATTTGCTCTTGATTAACATGGTCAAAATCTTGATTAAAGATCAATATTTCTCCGCGCACCTCAAGAACATCTGGCATTGGTAAATTATTGTGATTTAGTTTTAATGGAATATTCTTGATGGTTTTTACGTTATTGGTGACATCTTCTCCAACATAACCATCTCCACGGGTAACCGCTCTATTTAATAATCCATTTATATAAACTAAACTGATTGCTACTCCATCGTATTTAGGGGACGCAACAAATTCCAAGTCATCACCATTCTCACCTGACTCTTTTGCAACACGATTGGTAAATTGAATTAATTCAGCATGTCTTTGCTCAAGCAAATCAATCTCAGTATCTGAGAAGATATTACTCAAAGACAACATTGGCACTTCATGTTTAATTTGTGTAAATTTATCAGAGACAACTCCACCGACTCTTATAGTTGGGCTATCGCTTTGGATAAATTCTGGGTGTTTACTCTCAAGATCTTGTAGCTGCCTAAATAGTGCATCATACTCATAATCACTAATTATTGGATTATCATGAGTATGGTACTGCTGATTATGAAAATTTAGCTTATTAACTAAATCAGCAATAATAGATTTTATATTTTGATCTTCTTGATTAAATAAATCCATAGATAAATCTCTAAAAAGAAAACCCATCAATTTGATGGGATTATTTTAAGGGCAGATAACCTTGACTAATTCACTACCAGGTTCTACATCATTTCGCTTCAAATTATTAAAGTGTAATTCAATCTGTCTAATTAATGACTTATAATCGTACTCTTTCATAATCATTTTATTACTAGTTAATAGCCTTGAATCAACTTTTGTTTGATAGCTTTCAGCTAAATCAAATAGAGCATCAAGTGCAATCATAGGATCAGCAAAATGATGTAATTTAGAGTTAATCGCAAATAGTCTATAAGAATTATCAGACTCAAAAGCACCAGAATTTTCATTCGTAATATAAAATATTATTTGACCATCAATTACTTTATAAAAAATACCATTTTGTTCAATTAATCCATAGTCATTTACAAAAATTTGCCTTAATGCATTATATGATAAATAATCATGATTAACGACAAATAGCTCAAGCTCTAGACTTGCGCTTTTGTATTTCTTGAAATTTTTCTGTAACTCTACTACTTTTTCTTCACTATTAGTTTGACGGATTTTTCCATCATATTTTGCAATAAATCTTGTCAATTCATTATATACATTAGATAATTGCAATGGCGATACGACACCATCTTCATTAATTAAACCAATTAATATACGAAGACCATTAGCATTATACTTTTTACCTTTTTCATATTCTAACCATTCGTTTTTCTCCAAAACAAATGTGGTAATTCCTTTACTACAGAACGGAGTTAAATCTGGTAATAATTTAAATTTAATGCTATTTGCAAACGCTACATCTATAACATGGACATATGTACCAATTTTATAATCAAATTTAGCATTATTTAAATACTCAAAGTCATTATCTTGTTCTTTTTGTTCTTCAACAACAGCAACTTCTAGTAAATCTTTAGGCTCATCTTCACTTACTTCATTCAGTCCAGCAAAAATATCTTTATCAAATGGAACACCACCATCTTCTACTTTACTCTCAAGCACGGTAGCATTATCTTCATTTAGTGCATCATCAATAGATTGATTAAACCCTCTGGAAATGCTATCTTTAAATTTACGCTCTTGGTAAAAATGATACGCTACAATAGCTATAATTAATGTTACCACTAATCCGATTATTGCTATTTGAACTTCATTCACAGCATTGTTCCTTCTATAAACGATTTAATTAGTCTAAATAATTTTGTGAAATTTTTATTTTGATTTAACTCTTGCTCTTTTTTAACTATTCTTAAGAGTGCTCTTAATTCTGAAACATCTGTGTTTGGAAACAAATTTACGAATTCAGCCATAAGTTTATCATCAGCTAATAGTTTATCGCGCCAAGATTCACTTAAATGAAAAATCTGCGTATGTAGCAGTGATTCACCATTAATATAGTCTAGTCTCCGTTTTAATGCTTCTGCATCAAGATCTTTACGCATCAATTTACCAATGTATTGGTATTGACGTCTAATTGCTCCATGAGCAGTTAATCTTTGAGCTTCTTTAATTGCATCCAATAAATACTCAGGTAACTCAAGTTGCTTTAATTTATCTTTACTCAATTTCACCAATTCAATACCAAGATCTTGCAAATCATTCATTTGCTCTTTTTTCTTGGTCTTACTTATTTCAACAACTTCTTCAATCATCTTAGCTCAATAATATATTTTTTATTTAAATACCATAAAGTATCTCAACTTGTGCACAGCTTATGAAATAAACTATAATTCGTTATTACATAGTATTCATAAAAACGGTGTAACCATGTGCCTTATTTTCATACACAATTTTACTACAAATTAACTATAAATTGCGTAACATTACACCTAGCAACCAAATAAATAGGAATATAAATGACTAGATTTAACTTTCTTTACTCTCAAACACAGTTAAAGCAATTTTCTGAGCAAATTATTCAGCAAGCATTAAACTTAGGTGCAACAAGCGCTCAAGTTGAATTAAGTGAAAGTATATCTACAGATATTGAAGTATTAAATCAACAAATAGAAAACTTTGAGACTAGTCATGAGAACCAAGCGCTAATTACTGTGTTCAAGGGTCATAAAAAAGGTAATGTCGGAATTAGCAACATTAATTCAAGTAACATGCAAGCAATCATTGAACAAGCATTAGATATTGCCAAATACACTCAAGAAGATGATTGTAACGGAATTTTAGATAAAGACTTTTTAGCCAAAAATGATATAAATCAAAATTTAGAACTTTTCCAAAACCCAACTATATCTAACCAAGATTTAATTAATAATGTAAATGAGTTAGAAAATTTATCTCAACAACACGAACAAATAAAAACTTCTGATGGCGCATCAATTAGCTTAACAGGATACAATTTTGCAATGGCAAATAGTAATGGATTTTGTAGTGGATACCAAACTTCACGCTTTTCTAAATATGTTAGCTTAATTGGCGAAAATAGCTATGGCATGCAAACAGATTACGATTACGATTCAAAACGCTCGTTTGATGATTTAGAAAATAATTTAATTATTGCCAATAAAGCTCAAAATAAAATCATTCGCCGCATGAGTCGTAGCTCACATAAATTAAGTAGTAAGCCAGCTGTAATTTTTGATACTCAAATTGCTAAATCAATTATTGGTAGCTTAATTGGTGGATTAAGTGGAAATAGTTTGTATCGCAAACTATCATTTTTAAATGATAGCCTTAACACTCAAATTCTACCATCATGGATAAACATTTCTGAAGACCCATTTGTAACTAAAGGGCTTTCAAGCTGTTATTTTGATAATGAAGGCTGTCAGGTCAAAAAGCAAAATATTATAC
>RXKI01000027.1 GCA_003962895.1 Neisseriaceae bacterium | reverse complement strand
AGAGGCCAACCTGTAATCAGGAGAGCAATACAGCCCATTCTGAAGATCTGTTATCAATACAGGAAGGTTGTAGGAGTAGGAAAGAAAGACTTTCTCAGGGTAGAGGTTGACATCACTCCCCATGCCCCTATAAGAGACGAACGTAACAACGTATTTGCGCATGTTCACCTTTCACTTTTGGCCCCCGTTCTGAGGCCGGTTGAGTTCATCGTATCAGATCAGAGAACCACGATAGAGCCGTCTCGCATTCGCACCTTGAGCCGGTTGTCTCGATCGAGATAAAGCACACAATCGTACTCCTTGCCATCGGAGATCGTATTGGCCGGAGGCTCGCCCGCGGTCATAAAGAAGCGAGTTGGAGTATTCCCTTGACCAATTGTGAGTTGATCGATGCGGGTTTGCCCTTCCGGAACCTTGAGCGAGGTCTGAAACAACAGACCCAAAAGCTTTCTCCGGATCATGCATCACCTCCATGGAAGATCCTCCGGAGCCGTTCCACTTCGGCCGCATCGCCGGCAACTGCGGCCGCATGAAAGGCCTTTACAAACTGCCAGGACTGCAAGGAACTTCCCCTCACCTCCACCGGCCGCGGTTGGCCGTCGGAGTTGCTGCAAGCATGCGCCACCCCTGGAAGAGTATCCGCTCCGCACATGCAACATGAGCCCGCCGCATCCGAAATGGTCTCAAAGTACTCATACCTCCCGGCCTCGCCGGAGTAGATCAATGGAGCCGCTATTCGCATCTCATCCTCTCTTTCTTTCGCTTCTTCTTTTGCAGATAAATACCATTTTTCAGCTTTTTTGTAATAGCTTTGACTATAGAGTTTTCCGCTAGTAAAACTTCTAAAATGATCTATGTTTTCATCTACTTTTCTTTCAAAATTATTTTCACTCCCAATTAAATAAGGCTCTATTTTATTAGATCGTAAAATATAATTTCCTAATATCTCTGTGTCGGGCCAATGAGGACGAGTAGGAGATGGTCGATAGTCTGTAATATCATAGTATGATGACAATCTTCTCAAACTCCATCCAAATCCTATTTTATCCATAATTTTCATATCATATATGCTGGCAGTGTGGGAAACCATTCCTTTCCAATCATCATGGCATCTTGGAGACAATTCATAACCAACTACTGGAGATTTGGTTTTAACTAAATTTAACATATATTGAATAAAATCTTGCCTTCTTAAGAAACAATCAGCATGTGTTGCAAACATATATCTTGTTCTACATAAAGAAAAAGCTAAGTCCATTGCAATTGCTGGAAAATCACATGGATGAATTACTCCGTTAAGCCTAATTGCGTGAACTTCTAAATCTTCATCTCTAAGTTTTTCTATTTTGTTGTATTCTTCTTCTGAGCTTCCTGTGTCGATGACCAATATATATGGTTTTTCTGTTTGTAATTTAAGCAATTGAACGCATATTTCTAATTGTTCAAATGTATCAAGACAGGGGATGGCTACTGTTACGTTGTATTCCCAAGGTTTTTTTTTGCAATTTCCTTCCCAAGGCTTTAAACTTTGATGGACGTTTCGAATTGGAGCTAAATCTTTTTTCATTTTTTCTATTATAGCTTATGGAAGTTTACAAAATTCTCTTAGAAATATTAAATAAGCCAGAAGCCCCAAAATTCTATAGAGAACTAAGTCATTATTACGAAAGAAAAGGTAATATTCAAGAAGCATCTGCCATAAAATTTCTTTTAGAGCAAAAATTTAAAAAAAATGAATCAACTAACAGCACAGATATTAGTGAAAAACAATGAATCTGTTATAGAAAGTTGTTTGAATTCTATTTCAGACTTAAATTGCCAAATACTAATTGGCGACTTTGGTTGCAGCGACAACACAATTAAAATTTGCAAAGAATATGGTGCAGAAATACACCCTTTGTCTTTAAACAACAATCTTTCAAAAGCTAGAAACATTTTAATAGAAAAATCTAAAAATAAATGGAATATATTTCTAGAACCACATGAAATTTTATTTCAAGGAAAAGAATTAATTCCATTTATATTAGAAAGAAAAAAGATAGCATATAATTGTAAAATTATGCAAGGAGATGCTATCTATCGACAAATAAAATTATGGGATAAAGATTTAAATTTAAAATTTGAAAATCCTGTATTTGAAGAAATTAAAACAGAAAAATTTGAAGAATCAGAGATTATTTTCATCTCTGGCGACAAAGACAATTCTTTAAACTTTGAATTATGTAAAAAATGGATGGAAGATCAACCATTAAACAATAAAGCAATATATTATTTTGCTTGTTGTAATTTGTTCCAAAAAAATTGGAATTCTTTTTTAAATTATGCTGATCTTTATCTTCACAATGAAAAAGACAAATCTAGTATATCTTGCGTAATGACCAAATATTACTATGCAATGGTAAAATCTTATATAACTAAAGATTTTAACGAAGCGGTTCCAAAACTAATAGAATGTATTGCAGAAAAGCCGTTGATGGCTGAATTTTGGTGTTTGTTGGGAGATATTTATTACGAGGTAAATCAATTAGATAAAGCTAAATCTTTTTATGAAAATGCAATTATTTTGGGAAGCAAAAGATTAAAAGAAGACAATTATCCTATGGAAATATCAAAATATAAAAGTTACCCATCAAAAATGTTAGAAACTTGCAACAAATTAAATTTATCTTACAAAACTTTTTCTAGTAAACCACATCTAATTCATTAACAACAACTGTGACTTGATCTTCAAATCTTGTTACAGCAATTTGTTTTCTGCCAGAAGGAAGATTTTTCAATTTACCCTCCAATTCATCTACATGGCAATTTATTACCGACCAATGATTTTCCATTAACTTCTTAGCATCTTCTTCTAAATTAGCTACTGATCGATTTGGGAAGTATTGTTGAAGCTGTTCTTTGGCTTCAGTCATGACTTTTTTATAAAAAGGAATGTTGCAAGCACACCCTGGATTTTTTTGATATTTTTGAAGTTCTTCTGTAAAACTTTCTGGAAGGGCGTCTCTAAATCTTTTGTCTCTTAGAGCTTGTTTTACTTCCATTAATCCAATTTTAGACATCTTTTTCCTTTTCTGTATTTTTAATAGCTCTAGCTTTTATAATCATGCCGCACTGTGGACATTTAAATTTTTTCTTAGTTGTAATAAAGTCTGGGACTATTACTTTTTTTGTTTCAGGATCGATATAAGGACTTTTTACAAAAATTTTCGACGATTTCACTTCTACTAAATCATCAATATCTCTTCCATTGGAAAATCTTTTGAAAGAACAATTTTCACAAAAGAATTGATATTTAGGATTGTTCATTATTTGAATTATCTGGTAAATTGACCATTGTTGCTGACTCTATCCAATTGAGCATAAGTGCCGCAGCATTCGCCAAAAATGCTCCAGCACAGCCGCAAGCAAATATTTTCAAAGGATCGGAACTAATCCAAACAAATCCCATTAAAAATCCACACCAAGTACCAGAACAAAGATAACAATCAACAATTGTCCCAAGAGAAGGAACGTTAATTTTAGAAGCAGTTAATTTAACTAAATTTCTAAACCATTGCAAAATACTACCGTCAACAACAATTAAGGTCATTCCGACCACGCTAAATACGAAAAGAATCAATTCCATCATTTACCTCCAAAAAGTCATCTTTATTTTACCATCTTTCCTATAAATAGAAAACTCTTTATAGGCAGAAAATTCACATAATTCCAAATTTTCCATGTCTGCTTCATGGTTCTTAACAATTTCATGGTTAATTTTATTTACAATAACATCAGTCCCAAAGTATTTTTCTAATATTTTTATATGATCTGAATTTAAAGCATTTAAAAATTCTAATATACTTCTTTTCCCAAGATTTCCAAGCCCAGGAAATTGAACGCTTATTTTCCATTGTTCAAATAAACCTCTAAATTCTGGGAATAATTTGTGAATTTTTTCATCAAAAAAAATTTGATCTTCAATATTTTTAAGATTTATTTCCATGACACTATTTTATTCTAGTTAGTTTAAAAAAAATTACTATTATGTTATTATAGTAATAGTAATCAAGGAGACAAAATGGATAATGAAACTTTTCGCCCAAGAAGACCAAATAAAGAAGATGAAGGGCAAGCAACGCATCAGCCTCAACCACAAGACGAAGCTCAAAAACTTAAAATTTCTGGTCAGCTACCAGAAGCGATGTTAAAAGCTATTCATAGTGTTAAAAAAGAACAAATTCAAGAAATAGAAGAAGATTTTGATGAAAATGTAGAAAACGAAGAAGTCGTTGAAGATCACAGACCAGTGATGCAAAGACCAAAACACGTATCTGAACAAAGAACTTCAAATGTAAGAAAAGTAAAAAATTCCGAAAACGGAATGACTACAAATGAACATCTCAATGAGATGTTGAATAATCTTAAAATCAAAAATACAAATTATGAAGAAATTGTTCTTCCATCTAAAGGTCGTTTTTACGATGGAGAAAATGGTCCATCAAGCGGAATTATATCAATTAGACCAATGACTGGTGAGGAAGAACAAATCCTTGCTACTACTAGATTTGTAAAAAGAGGCGAAGCACTTAATATGATTTTCAAAAACTGCATTAAGGAAAGATATGCACCAGAAAATTATTTGACAATAGATAGAACTTATATTTTAATTTATTTAAGAGCTATTTCTTATAGTGCTAATTATGAAGTGGAAGTAAAATGTCCTCATTGTGACAAAAAGTTTGGACATACAATTAAATTAGATCAGTTAAATTGTGATTATTGTCCAGATGGATTTGGTCCCGCTCTTGAAGATGCGTTGCCAGATTCTGGCTATGAGTTTTCCTATAGACTTTCTACAGGAAAAGATGAAAAAGAAATCTCAGACTATCGTGAAAGAAGAATTAAGATATTCGGAGATGAAGCTGTAGATGATACTTTGACTTATAGAACTGCGAAACTTTTGCGTGACATAAATGGTATTAGTTTGACAAATGAGTTGCAGGCTGTTTTGAAAAATCTTCCAATTGGAGATGTGGCATACATTAGAAATTGTATTACAGAACCTCCTTTTGGAGTGGAAACAAACATTAATATAATTTGTGCAAACTGTTTAGAAGATTTTGACATTGATTTGCCACTTGAAGCAAATTTTTTCTTCCCTCGTCGAAAGAAGGCGAAGACCCAAGCCTAGTTTTATACAAAACACTTGTTGACGAGGTTTTTTTCTTTATGTATCACCTTCACATGAACATGACAGAATCGATGGGCATGCCTATAAAGATGAGAAGACATTTGATGGAAAAATTTGTCGCACAAAGAGAAGCTGAAGATGAGGCGATGCGAGCGAATCAAAGAAAGAAATAACAAATGGCAGTAAAAGAAAGATTTTCAAATCCAAATTGTGGAGACACAATAAATTTAAGATTATTTACATATAATTCTAATGCCAGAAGAGATGTAGTTTCTATATCTAAGGTGGAAATATTCTTTCTAGACCCTGCGGAAAGGACTCCTGAAAATCCAAATGGAGCTAGACTTATCCAAACAATAGACGGAGGAGATGTAACAAGAGAATCTACTGGTCAGTATTTATTACCACTTGATTTGACAGACCCTCTTTACACAATTGGGAATTATCAAGACGTATGGACTGTAAACTTTGAAGAAAACGAGTGTGCAGAAGGAACAATTTCAAATGTATTTGAAGTACATTCTGATTTGTGGTTCACAACTTCAACTCCTCCAATTTATGATTTCAATTTTAGATTTAGACCAAATAGACTAAGAAAAGGAACTAAAAGATATATTTTAATAGAAATAACACCTAATGTTCCAAGAGGGTCTAGTATTCAAAGTTACTATGAAAATCTTGCCGTGGTTTCAAATTTAAGAGTTTCTATAGAAATGCAATGCGGAGATTGTATCCCTGCCGAGCAAGATTTAAGATTAATTGTCGATAGAGAACTTGTAGATTATAGAGAAAAATGCTTTGGATATTTCTTTATAAATACAGATGATTATAACCCAGGAATATATAATATTTGGTTTGAAACTGAATTTGGAGAAAATATATTTATATCAGAGAAAAATTCTTTTCAAATCACAGATTGACTTTACATCTGTTTTTTCCAAAGTACATTTTCGATTGTGCCAGTGACACGTTGCAAGGCAAATTAGAAAAACCAAAAGGAACGACAAATGTCGAGAAGCGAAAAAAGAAGAGAAAAACAGCTTAAAGGTGGTTTGTCTGTGGTTCCTAAAACAAACAAATCAATGAGCAGTATTGCCGAATTAATTATGGCAAGAAGGGACCAAAAGCAAAATATTCAAATGGTTCCAAGAGGAAATGTAAACAACAATCCTCAAAATATCTTTGTTGAGTTTGACCAAAAACTTACTGCTGATCTTTCAAGAGGATTTCCTCAGTTTGAAGTAAGCATCAAAATCAAGTCAATTTTACAAAAAGCTGGTGCTAAGGATCAAATGGTCCCTGGTTTGGGACAAAATCAATTTGTTTTCAAAATTGAAAACAATGTGCAAGAAACTATCAATGCTTTGAAAGCGTTCGATCTTGTAAAAGAAGTAAGCATCAGGAAAGAAGAATTGCCAAAAGAAAAGTCATCTCTCGATATGAGAGATCGACAAAAAAAGCTGATCTTTGAAGATGCAATTAAAAACAAAGAATATTACCTCAGAAAACAAGCTGAGGCAAGGGCAAATGGACAAGAAGTTCCTTGGTTTTATTTTCCAAGAAAAGAACTTCAGCATTCTGAATTTGTTATGTTGAATACACAAATGGCAAAAGAACTCCTTGCCGCTGTGTGGACAGAACAAGATGGAAATAGAAAAGTAAAATACAATGTAAAAGAAGCATATAAAAGAGATATTTTAAATGATTGTTGGATTCCAAGCGATGAATCAATTGGAATCGATTACAACCATGTAGTGTATAATGGAAGACATAGACTTACAGCTTTAATTGAAAGCGAAAAGGAATGGCCTTTTTATATTTCTTTCAATTGCCTTGAAGATGCTAAGTTTACTGTAGACTCTGGTGCAAAAAGAAGCTCTGGAGAGAAGTTGAGCATGGTTGTAGACTCACAGATGGGCGGAGGACGCACTACGGGGTTTTTGAGGGCTTTGATGAGAGGCGTCAATGCCAACGTCAAATACTCAGAAACAGAGATCGCAGAATTTGCAAATCAGTGGCAACCTTTGATTACTTGGATTCATAAACATTTGCCTAAAGGCAAAGCAGAAGTACAAGCTGCTGTTGCTAAGGCATATTTGTTCTATGGTCCTGATAAAATTGAAGAATTTTGTCAAAGACTCAGAGGTGTAGAGTTTGGCACCAAACAAGCAGACCCAGCAAAAGCACTGTTCTTTGCTTTGAATAGAAGCAAAGTTAATAGAATCAATGTAACATTGTCTGCATATAAGAAAACTCTTAATGCAATTGATTATGATCTCAGAGATAAAGAACTTTACAAAGTTCATGAAAAAGAAGACGATGTTTTCGAGTGGGGTCCAGATTGGTCCGTCCCAGAAGAATCTTGGTGGGCAAAAAACCACCAAAAATAAATACACCGTCCCTCTGCAAAATCAATAAATTTCATGAACCACCCATGAAGATTTTGCAGAGGTTTATATTTAAAAAAAGCCGTATTTAAAATACGGCTTTTTTTATTTAAATAATTTTGTTTTTTTGAAATACCAAATTCTTTCAATTAGTTTTTTCTCTGGGAGGATTTCATCAACTGCTTTTTTTACTCCAACCCAATAATTGTCGTAATCATGACCTGCAATTATTGCATTGTTTTTTAAAAGAGGAAGCCAAGACAGAATATCTTCTTTTACATATTTATAAAAATGACAGGCATCGATAAAAATTAAATCAAAAAACTCATTTGGAAAAAGTTTAGAACAATTTACTGAATCTCCTTGAATTAAATTAACTCCCCATTTGTTACAATTTCTAATAAGCCTTTTATTTAATTCTTTATCTACTGAATATATTTTATTATTGTTGTTTTTAATTGTATCTTTTATGTAACTCAAAGAAAGACCTTCATAAGAACCAATTTCAATTATATTTCCATTAAATATAAAATTACATTGTTTTCTATACCATTCTCCTTCTTTTTCTGTAAACCAGCCGCTTGCAAAATCTCTAATTTGTTCATATGGATAATTGTCAATTGGTTTGTGAAATTCAAAATCTTCTTCTAAATATTTCATCATCTATATAGAATTTTGGAATTTGGTTTTTTCGAAAGAACTGTTTTACGCAATATTTTTTCGCAGTATAATAATCGAGTTGCGATAACTTTGCCTCTGTTAGATTTAAGGAAAAAAAGATGAAAAATAATGCAGTGATTAATCCTAAGTTGGATTTCTGGGTCAAATCTTCTTCGAACGTGCTGTTTATCGGCAAACACGGAGTTGGTAAGACTGCTATGGTGAAAGATACATTTGAGAGAAATGGGCTTAAATACAAGTATTTTTCTGCTTCTACTATGGACCCTTGGGTTGACTTCATCGGCGTCCCTCGTGAAAAGGTAGAAGATAAGGTTCCTGATGATTTCAAGATCATCAAAGAACTTTCCAGAGTTTCAAAAGAGATTGCAGTAGAGTGGGTTGTGGCAAACTGGAAGATGCCTGCTGAACAGGCGACCGCAATCGTCGATCATGCAATTAACCGAAATGAAGGAGCAACATTTCTTGAACTAGTGAAACCACAGTGTTTTGCTAACGACGAAGTTGAAGCTCTCTTCTTTGACGAATTTAATCGTTCGCCAAAGAAGGTTCGAAACGCAGTCATGGAATTGCTTCAGTTTAAGTCAATCAATGGAGTTAAATTCCCAAATCTTAAGATTGTTTGGGCGGCAATTAATCCAGACGACGATGAAGAAACCTATGACGTAGAAAAGTTGGACCCTGCACAGCAAGACCGATTCCAAGTTCAAGTTCAAGTGCCATATGAACCAAACGCAGAATGGTTCCGTTCTAAGTATGGAAAGAAAGTTGCAGATTCTGCTCTGGAATGGTGGAACGATCTTCCAGATGAATCTAAGAATTTGGTAAGTCCTCGAAGACTTGAGTATGCTCTGACCATGTGGACATACAAAGACTCTGGTGGGGATATCCGAGATGTATTGCCCGATGCTGCAAATGTTACTAAATTGGTAAATTCTTTAGGGAATGGTCCAATTTCTGAGCATATCGAAGTTTTGATGAGAGATAAAAACTCTGAGGCGGCACGTATTTTCATGTCAAATGAAAATAACTACGCTGCTGCAATGAAGATTATCTGTAAGTCTGAAACATTGATGGAATTTTTCCTTCCAGTCCTTGAAAAGGAAAAAATTTCTCTCTTGATGGCAGATGATGAAAAGATTTGTGACTACATTCTTAAACATTGTGGAACAGTTCAAGCATTCTGTTCTGTTTGTCGAGATATCGCAGAGGCAAACACCAATGGGAAGATTGTTAAAAAGATTCGTAAGATTCTCTCTGAAGACGAAAAACTGAGAGAGGCTTTTATGGAACTTGAATTGAGTGCCCCATCAAGAAAAGAAACAAGTAGTTTGCAAGACAATAAATTTGTCAAGTAAATGTTTCTTACGAAAAGGTGCATAGCATAATAACTATGCACCTTTTTTAGTTCTTTCAATTGAATTAGGAAAAAATAATGTCAAAGAACAAAGTTAAAGAAGCAGAAATTGAACCTCAATTGACTCCTGAAGAAATTAAGAAGAAAGAAGAAGTTTTCGCTGCTATGGCGGTTACTGAGGATAAGGTTGAAAGAAAAGTATATGAAAAAATCAGTGACAAAGAATGGTTTGAAATTTGCAATTCTCTCGAACAACACCATGCTGTTTTCTACCAAGTTTGGAAAATGGGAAAACCTATTTTCAACACAGACATTCCTACTGCTGCGGTGCAGTTTGACGAAGTAGGAAAATTCATTTGGTTTCACTTCAATCCTGATTTTTGGAAGAAACTTGATCTTTACAATAAATTGTTTGTAATTTGCCATGAATCTTTGCACATTATTTTGAATCATGGTGTCAGAACGGTTGACGTAGATCAATTCAATCGTGGAGCTATCAATGTAGCTCTGGACATCGTTGTGAATCACGCTCTGACCAGAAGTTTTGGTTTTGATCGATCAAAGATTATGGATCAAGATAAATTCTGTTGGGTAGATACAGTTTTCAAAGATAAGCCAATCTTAAATAACAAAAACGAAAAGACAATGCCTCAAAGCACAGAAAGTTTTGAGTTTTATTATAATTTATTCGACAAAGTTTATGGATACGGAGGAGCAATTGATAAAGATGGAAATCCAATCGATTCTTTGGACGACCATTCTTTCTTGGGAAAGAAATCTGATCGTTGGGACAAGGCTATCAAGGAATTGTCCGATCAACTAACTCCTGAAGAAAAAGAAGTGTTGAAAAACACAATTAAAAAACACTATCAAAAAGAAAACCCAAAAAATCAGAATAAAAATCAACAGGCTGGTGTTGGGGTAGGGTCTTGGGCATTTATTGACGTTGGGACTGTTAAGAAAAAGAAAAAATGGGAAACCATTATCAAGAAATGGTCGAAAAAATTTATCCAAGTCAGCGATAAAGAAGTTGAACAATGGGCGAGAATTAATCGAAGGCTCTCAGTCTTGAGAAGCGAAATGTTTTTGCCTAGCGATATGGAAGTTGAACATTTCCAGAGAGATAAACCAAGAACAGTTGTGTATTTCTTCATGGATACAAGCGGTTCTTGTTATGATCTGGCTGGTAGATTTTTTGCCGCAGCTTCTAGCCTTCCTGAAGATTCTTTTGATGTAAGACTCTTGTGTTTCGACACAAAAGTTGAAGAAACCACTCTTGAAAGTAAGAAGGTTTATGGAGGCGGAGGAACTTGCTTCAAGATCATCGAAGATTTTATTCAAAAAGACATTGCTGAGAAAAATTTAAACTACCCAGAAGCGGTGTTTATCATCACTGATGGTTATGGAACAAATGTTTCTCCTCAACATCCAGAGAAATGGAATTGGTTCTTAACTGCAAATAATTCCGTCAGTTGCATTCCAAAAGAATCTATCATCCATCGTCTTGATGAATATGAATAAGAATTGATTTGGGAAAAAAAGGGGGTTGAAACAGTAGCCCCCTTTTTTTTTATTGCATAAAAAGGCAAAAAAATGGACATGAATATTTTAAATAAAAAAGAACCTTTACACGAAGATTTGATTCCATATTTGCAGAATACTTCTATTGGATTATGTTTGAAGCATCCTTTGGTTTTCAATCTTTTTCATACAGATCAAATGAATGCTTTTTGCAATGAACAGTACAAACAAAAAAAAGAAACTATAAAGAATTATTTAAAAGAAAAAGAATTTTCTTCTTTTATTTGGCTTCATGAAAGACCTTTCAGGATGTCAAAATTTTTAGAGATATCTGATTTAATTAAAGATCAAAAACAATACTGGTCTCTGTTTTCTTCAATTTGGATAGATTGCGAAAACATATATCAATATAAAAATTTAATTAAAAAAATATTTAAAGACAAAAATATAAAATTAATGATGACAAAAGAAGATGAAAAATTATACAAAGATTTGCCTGATGAGGTGAAAATATTTAGAGGACATCAAAAATATAACAAAATGGGATACTCTTGGAGTTTAAGCCATTTTAAAGCGAAATGGTTTTCTGAGAGGTTTTATACTGAAGAGCTTCCAATTGTAACAGAGGGAATTGTAACAGAGGGAATTGTAACAGAGGGAATTATAAACAAGAAAGATATATTAGCTGTTTTAAAAAGCAGAGGAGAATTCGAGATTCTATGCGACCCAATGAAAATAAAAAAAGAAAGATTCAAAAAAGCTAAAAGAGAAAATTGGATTCAATCTATATTCGAGCAAGCAAGAAAAGAATTTGCTTTAAAGGAAAAATCATATCATGGCATATGGCATTGGGAAAAAGTTGAGAGAAACGCTCTAGAAATTGCAAATCATACTGAACTTTGCGACCATATTGTAGTACAGTTGTTTGGAATCTTACATGATTCAAAAAGAAAAGACGAAAACGAAGATTTAAATCATGGATTGCGGGCTGCTAATTTTGCGAAATCTTTGTATGAAGAAGGTAAACTTCTAATCACAAAAAAACAATTGCAAAAATTAGAAACAGCATGTGAATTCCACGAAAAAGGAGAGATTTCAAAAGACCCTACAATCGGGGCTTGCTGGGATGCTGACCGATTGGAATTAACCAGAGTTGGAATAACTCCTAATCCAAAATTTTTTTCTACGAAAGCTGGATTAGATTTGATGTGGAAAGTTTAAAATGGTTCCCTATCAAACACTTGAAAAAATGGCTCATATTGTAGCAGAGCATGAGCAAATGAAAGACCTTTTAATTAAGCTAGGGTTTATTAAAAAAGGTTCTGTCCCTCTCTGTTGGGAAGATGGTAAACCAGTGTCAGATTTAAAGGAAAAAATAAAATGGGATTAAGAGAAGAGAAAATATTTCAACTCGAAAGAGAATTAAGACAATTAAGAAATGAAAAGATAGTCGAAGATGAAACTGAAATAAATAAAAATATTGAAAAACTTTTAAATCTTGAGTGGATGGATGGTCATAAAGTTTTATTAGAAACAAATACAAGCCGTTTCCGTTTCGTTCTAAGTTTTATTTACATAAAAGAAGAAATAAAAGATTTGTTATATAAAATTACAAAAAGAGAATCTTTTAAAAAGTTTTTTTGGGACGAATTAGAAAACAAAATTGCAAAAGTCAAACAAAATTCTTTCGAAATTGAATTTAGCAAGGAAGAAGATGTTGTTGAATTTATCAAAAACAACAGATTGAGCGTAGAAGCTGATGACAGAGATTACTCATTTTACAAAATCACAAAACAATTAAATAAAATAAATCTTTTCGACCGTGAAGAACACGACAAATTTGTTGGAAACATTTATTAAGAAAGAAAAATCATGGAGATCAAAAAAGGCAAAGGGGCTAGATTAAATTCTATGCTCTGTCAAGTTTCTTCTCAGATGATGAGAAATGGAAAGCATGGAAAATTAAATGCCTCAGAACAACAAAAAGAAAAAGTAAGAAAAAAATATGAAGAAGTGATTACATGGACGATTAAAAATATGCCAAAATGTAGCAGTGGAGTAATGGCTGTTATTGTAAAAAGTTTCATCAAATATGAAGATAAAGAGAGAATTGCAAAATTCTGCATCTCTCTTCAAAAGGCTCTATTCGAAGGAGAAACAGACCCTGTTTACAAAATGTGGGTGTTTCTTCAAAAACATAGAGGCAAAGATTCTGTATCTGCTTATAAAAAGACGGTCTGTGCTATTAGGGCATATGCAAACCACAAACAACTAAAGAAATTAGAACCAGCTTGTTCTGATATCTTTGATTGGGCAGAAGATTACAATTTGCCAAAAGAAATTGAAGAAAAAGGGACAGAAAAAGAAGTGAAAAGAATTTGCAACATCAATCTTTCTAATTTACTCCAAGAAGAAATCATCGCTTAG
>RXKI01000038.1:2260-2947 GCA_003962895.1 Neisseriaceae bacterium | reverse complement strand
AGTTTATATTTATCTTGCATCCATATTAATCGATTAGAAAGTCCATTATGTCCAACCATGACGCCCTTAGGTTTGCCTGTAGAGCCTGAGGTATAGATGACATAGGCAAGGTTATGGGGAGAAGTAATGACGGAGGGATTTTCTGAGGATTGTGTAGAAGGATTTATCCATCTCTCAGATTCAAGTCTATTCGTATGGGAAGTATATTCCTCGATAAACAAGTCTTTTGTCTCTGCGTCTATCTGAAGAGAGATAATCTTCTCGGCGTAATCTTTAAAACTTTCTCTGAGATGAGCCTGAGTAATAAGGACGGAGGCTTGAGTATCCTCTAGCATGAACTGGAGGCGTTCTTGAGGATAGGTTGGGTCAAGAGGAACATAAGCCCCCCCTGCTTTGAGAATACCCAAAAGACCAATGACCATCTCTAAAGAGCGTTCAACAGCAATGGCTACAAGAGTATCTGGACCTACACCAAGAGATCTGAGATGATAAGCTAGTTGATTGGATCTTTCGTTTAATTGTTGGTATGTGAGTTCCTGATCCTCATAGATAAGAGCAATGTTATGCGGAGTCTTGGTGACCTGTTCTTCAAATAACTGATGAATCGTTTTATCTGCTGGATATTCAGCCCGAGTGTCATTCCATTCAATAAGGAGTTTTTGAAGGGTGTCTTTTTGTAGTAAGCTA
>RXKI01000038.1:0-2085 GCA_003962895.1 Neisseriaceae bacterium | reverse complement strand
AAAGAGGAATATTTTGATACAAGCGATCATTGTTTCTTTGATGAGAAAGAGAGGTTATTAAATCTATAAAGCGTATCTCCTGACTTAATTTACTGCGAAGGGGCAGATTATTAATAAAAAAACCTATCTGATCATTCGAAATCTTATTGCGTGTATTTATTAAGTACCCAATACTAATATCTTCTTGCTTAGTGTAGATATAGAGAAGAGTCTTTAATGTAGCGGCTAAAATAACAAAAGGTGTCGTTTTTGTTTGCCCCGCAAGCTTTAAAAGGGACATGGTTAAGTGTTTATTTAGTTTACTAGCTATTCTTACACTTTTTCTATTTTCACCTTTAGGAATTTTATTTTGTGGTAGGGGAACACAAAGCTCAGCTTTAAATAATTTACGGATCCAATAGGAGGCCTTGTATTGTAAATTGTCTTGTGTGAACTGATTTTTTTCATCTAGAAGTATATCGTTAAGTTTGTATAACCTTCTTTGTGTTGTAGATTCTATATTTTGTACATAGCAGTTATAGAGATATGAAAATTCTTTTAATAACATCGTCACTGAACTTGCATCAATAATGATATGATGCCAACTTAGACCAAGAATATACTTGTTTTTTTCAATTTTTATTAGAATATATCTATAAAGTGGGGTCTTTATAAGATCGAAAGGGATCATTAGGCGTTCATCTAATATTCTTTTTGCTTTTAGACCTCTTTCTCTTTTAGGAAAGTTTGTAAGGTCAAATTTAATTAATTTGACTTCACACTTAGGTAGAGTAACCTGATAAGGAACTCCTTCTTCCTCAGTAAAATGAGTTCTTAATGCCTCATGATTTAATGTCATGTTTTTTAAAGATTTTTTAATGTTGGCTTCATCAACATTACCTATTAAACTAAAATGAAATATGGCATTGTATGCACAGCTATCTGGCTCTTTCTTCCATTCTATCCATAGTCTTTTTTGACACGATGTAAGAGGATTTTTTTTTAAAACATCTGTAAACAACATTAATAACCCTCTCCTATTCCTAGAAGACCAGAAATAATATTTTTTTGAATTTCTGTGGAACCTGACAAAAGACGACAAGCTATGGCATCAATAACAAATTGACTAAGTTCCTGAGAAGGTTCTAAACCTTTTGCTCCCATGATCTGAATAGCATCTAAACTAGACTGTAAAAAAGACTCGCTTGCATATATCTTTGAGTGGGAACTTGGAAAAGTAATTTTTTTATGTTGATCTGCTAATCTTGCACAATGATAAATCCATAATCGTGTTGTTTCTAACCGGATAGACATATCAGCAATCTTATGACTTATTGATTGGTTTTTTCCTAATGATTGACCATTAATTTTTCTATTTCGTACACGATGAATAACATGGTCAAGTTGATATTTCATAATACCGAGCAATCCAGCAAATAAAAAAACTCTCTCATGTGATAATACGCTTTGAATCATTATCATTCCTGCTCCAGATTGACCAAGTAACCGATCGCGTGGAACAAAACATTTATCAAGAATTACGTCTCCTATTGGAGCTGTTTTAAATCCTATAACCTTTGGATTGTCGGTAAAAAATGCTCCTTTATCCGTTTTTTTTACAATAAATGCTGAAATTCGATGGTCATCTCTAGCATAGATAATTAAGCAATCCGCTATGGGCGCATTTGAAATATATCTTTTATGACCGTTAATTAAAAACCCATTATTAAATATTTCTACTCGTGTAGACATGTTTTTTACATCAGATCCTACATTAGGTTCGGTAATAGCATGACCCGATATAATTTTCCCTTCCAATAAATCTGGAAGCCATTGACTTCTTTGATCGTTAGAACCAAAGTATATTAAAGGGAAAATGCCCCCCCAAATATGCGCATTCAGTGAAAGGTTCAATCCGGGATCAAGAGTATTCTGCGCAATAAATTCATGGACTTGGCATAAAGCTTTAAACCCATCCCCATATCCCCCACTTTCTTTTGAAAATCCATGTTTTAGTACACCGGCTTCTGCACATAGTTTTAATTTGCTTCTTGCAATATCAAAGTTAATTTTGTTTCTATCCTCATTAAAAAGAGCCTTAATGTC
>RXKI01000043.1 GCA_003962895.1 Neisseriaceae bacterium | reverse complement strand
AAAGATGTTGCAATCGCTGCTGTTGATTCAAAATCTGTTCGAAAGCAGTTGTATCCTGATTATAAAAAATATCGCAATGTAGACAAAGATGCTGTGCTAGAAATGGTTTGGTCATTGCGTCGTGAGGTTGAGAATGACAAGCTGTTGCCTTTGTGTCAGATTGATGGTCTTGAAGCTGATGATTTGGTAGCTTGTTGGCAAATATTCAATCCAGATGATGTAATTGTTGGAGTTGATAAAGACTTCTTTCAGTTACCCAATGAACCTGATATTTTTTATCACAATATGAAGTCTTTTGACTTTAATCCTTTTGTTGAGCATTTACCAAATTATGTACAGGAATTAGCAAGTCAAAATTTTGCATTATATCAAATTCTGTTGGGTGATGTTGCAGACAATATTCCTCGTTTGTTGGCTAAAGGTAAGCAAGGTAAACAGCAGATTGAAGAAGTTTTGAAGTATGACGATTTTGGTGAGGTTGATTGTTGGCTACTAGACAATTTTGGAGAACAAGCAAAAATCAATGCGGGTTTGGTTTTACTTCCTTTTTACACTTATTGTGATTTTGACATTTACACGTTTAATGACTGGTTTGAGTGTTGGGCATTGGGACATTATTATGACCAAGGTAATTGGCAACGATTGTATTTAAAAATGCAACAGTGCATGTTACCAAACCGAGTGAAGCAAGATGTTGAAACACTTAAGATGTTTAGTTTAGTGTGAGGTAATCAAATGAGTAGAATTGTTAGTTGGTTTAGTTGTGGTGCTAGTTCAGCAGTAGCAACTTATTTTACATTACTTAAATATGGAAAGGCTAATGTAAATATTGTAAACATTCATTTGGTGGATGAACATCCAGACAATCAAAGATTCTTAAAATCTTGTGAAAATTGGTATGGAAAAGAAATTGAAGTAATTACAAGAGAAAAATATAATTCAAGTGTTGATGAAGTAATTGAAAAAACAAAATTTTTAAGAAGTGTTTATGGTGCTAGATGCACTAAAGAACTGAAGAAAGCAGTTAGATTTGAGTATCAAAAACCTGATGATAAACAGATTTTTGGTTATGGAGTTAATGAGAAAAAACGAATTGAACGCTTGTTAAAATCAGATCCTTTTACCGATTATGAATTTCCTTTAATTGAACATAATATGACAGGAGAAGATTGCAGACAGTTTATACACGATCAAGGTATTGAAGTACCAACAATGTATAAGCTTGGTTTTAGAAATAATAATTGTATCGGCTGTTTAAAAGCCGAGTCACCAACTTATTGGAATCATGTAAGAAAGCACTTTCCTGAAGTGTTTGAAAAACGTGCAAAACAAGAGCGAATGGTAGGTTATGCCTTATGTAGATATAAAGGTCAAAGCATATTTTTAGATGAACTTGATTCTGATTTAGGACGTGGTTACAAGATGCCTGATTTTAGTTGTGGTGCTGTATGTGAAGTACCTATAGATAATTGAGAATAAGCTAATGACAAAAGAAGAATATGAGCAAAAGTGTAGAGATCTTGAAGTTGAAATAAAACCTTCTAAATAACTAAAAAGCCTACTCATTTGAAAATAGGCTTTTTCAAAATTAAATGTATTGATGGTTATCGATATATTATGCAAAATTCAATGAAAAAGCAATAAAGTTCCGCAATCGTGATTACATAAGTAAATTGGAGGATTGTTATAATTAAATGTGTGAGACAAAGGAAATATGTCCTGTATGCCTAAAACCGAGAGAAAGAACAGCATTTTTTTATTACATTGATAAGCACTACGATAAACAAAAAGAATGTGTGTTTTGTTTTAATTCGCTAAGAAAGCTTGACAACTGGTTAGCGAAAGTTTTAGAAGGAGTAAGAATACCCTACTATGAGACACCAATCATAAAATACAAAATTCCTTCTGAAAATTCCGTTAGTGCGTAATTCATTTTCATGCTGTTCATTCAAAATTTAACCACAGTGGATCTTTTCCTCATTGCAATTATAGGAGCTTTTGCTGCTTATAACTTTTATCTCACACAGCATCTGCAAAAGCTCCTACCTTATTCCTCTAGACAAGCCTCAAAAATTAAAGTGTTGTCAGTCGTAGCTGGTGAAAATATTGACACTAGCTCAATTGAAAAGGCTTTATATACCACAGACATTGATTATAATCTTCTACCTTATACTGAAGTATCCCAAGAGAGTTTGCTTGCTGAGCTTGATAAAGACGTGACTGTTTTCGAGTTGTCAAGTCATGGTTTGAATGGTTCATTTAGACTTGGTAATGCAACAATTCCAGCAACATGGCTAGCCTCAGTTCTGAGTCAATACAATACTTTGGAATGCGTGTTATTGTTGTATTGCAACAGTTATCAAGATGTTGAGCTAATTGCATCAACTAAAGCTTTTACAATTGGCTTGGTTGGTGAAGTTGAGGATACTAGTTGTATTACGTTTGCAAGGCATTTTTATTTCTTTCTCAATAAACAGTTTCAGTACAAAGAAGCTTTTGAAAGAGCAAGATTGCATTTACCGATTAACGATTTTTCAAAGTTTATTTTTAAAGACGGAAGGGTTGATTCATGGAACCAAAGAAAATTGAATTACACCTTGATCAATACAATCGTGGAACATGTATTATTGATGGTAAAGATATTTCATCAATGGTTTGGAAAATAGAAATTGCTGCTGAAGCAAATAAGCCGACTAAAGTTCTTTTGTATCTTAAACTAATTGCTGTTGACGCATTTCTTGAAGGTGTCCCTTTAATTCAAAATGAATAATTACGAAACATTACCAGAAGAATATAAACGCTTTGTAGATAGTTATGTTCATTGTTTGAACAAACGCAAAGCTTATCAGGTTGCTTACCCTGATATAACGAATGCAAATACAGCCAGAACCAACGGTTGTTTGTTAGCCGCTAAACCTGAAGTAAAAGAAGCAATTATTGAACGATTAAAGTTGTTCACTATTGATAAATCAGAAACACTTCAACGTATTATTTCATTGATTGAATTTGATGTTTCTGATTATCAGTTTGCTGATGGTTCCTTGAATGTTGCAACATTAAAAGATGCAGGTTATGGTTGGCTAATTAAAGCAGTCAAACCAACTAAATTTGGTACCGAATATGTGTTGATGGACAAAGACCGTGCTCTTGAAAATTTAGCCAAGATTCATCAACTGTTTGATGATAAATCAACCGTCAATGTCAACATCAATCAGGAAATTGAAACAAAACAAAAACTTGTTGAAGAACTGAACGACATTAGAACAAAACTAAGTGAACCAACTAAGTCTTAAAGAACAACTAGCACTTGCAACTGTTGAACAGCAACAGGAATTTCTCAACAAATATTCTGAGGCTGATCTTGAACGAATCCTAAATACTTACGAGTTCAAAGCAAGACCAAAACAATTCTTTCCAACTGGTGATTGGCGTATTTGGTTGTTGATTAGTGGTCGTGGTTTTGGAAAGTCTTTTGTAGGTTCTAATTGGGTCATTCACAAGGCAATGACTCAAAAATACCCAATTGCATTGATTGGTTCAAATGCTGCTGATACCAGAGATTATATGGTTGAGCAAGGTGAATCATCAATCATTAAACAATGTCCTAAATGGTTCATCCCTCAGTATCAAGCCTCAAAAAGACGTTTACTCTTTCCAAATGGCGTGGTGGCAATTTTATACAGTGCTGAAGATCCTGACCAATTACGTGGTTTCAATGGAAATTCTGCATGGTGTGATGAATTAGCAAAGTATCAATATCCTGATGAAACATGGGATAATCTTCAATTTGCTCTACGTCTAGGTAATCATCCACAGATTGTTGTAACCACAACTCCAAGACCAATTAAACTAATCAAACAATTATGGTCTGATTCAGCAGTAATTAAAACAATTGGATCAACTGCTGAGAATCGTTCTAATCTTGCCCAATCATTTGTTGAATATGTTTATAACAAGTATTCAGGCACTCGCTTAGGTCGTCAGGAATTAGAGGGTGAAATCCTGATGGATGTTCCAGGTGCTTTGTGGTCATACTCAAATCTTGACCAATACAGAGTCAGCAAAGCTCCTGAACTCAAGCAAATTGTAGTTGCTATTGATCCTGCTGTTACTGCTGAGGAAGATTCAAATGAGACTGGTATTGTTGTGTGTGGGATTGATGAGAATGATCATGGTTATACCTTAGAAGATTGCAGTGGTATATATCACCCGAACGAGTGGGCCTTGAAAGCAATTCATTTATATGAAAAGTATCAAGCCAATTACATTATAGCTGAGGTTAACCAAGGTGGTGATTTGGTATTGAACAACATTCGACAGGTTGCTAAATCACTCAAAAAGCCTTATATACCAATCAAAGGTGTCAGAGCTACAAAAGGAAAATTTACTCGTGCAGAACCAAGTGCAACGTTGTATGAACAAGGTAAAATTCACCACGTATCAAATTTTGCTACATTAGAAGATCAACTTTGTACTTGGCTCCCAGGAGAAGATTCTCCAGATAGATTAGATGCCTTAGTTTGGGCCTACACCCATTTAATGATTAAATATCAAGATTCTACTGAATCTGAAAGTCCCTGGTAATGATTCTAACTGACATTCAACAACGTCAAATCCTTTCTGAGTCTCAACGTGAAAAACTGCATGAAGACCTTGAAAAGTGGGATTATTACGAGAATGAAGTACGTGATTGGTTAATGCCTAAAACCTTGCCTAATGGTATGGTTATGAATGACAATGTTAAGATTGCCTTATCACGAAAGGTCGTGAACAAAGGTGTTAATTTTCTCTTTGGTAAACCGCTTTCATGGCAAATTGTCAAAGACGGTCAAACAGATAAAGGATCAAGCACCCCAACTACAGAAGAAACTGTACTCACTCAAATTTGGGGTAATCAAGAGACACAAACAGCATTCTTAGCTGAGAATGCAATTAATGGTGGTGTTGTTGGTACATTTCATTTTCAGATTGTAGCCAGAGAAGGACAACCACTCAAAGTTAAATATCTTGATCCAACTTGGGTATTTGTTGACAATGATCCTTCTGATGTAAACACACCAATCAGCTACATGTTGCCTTATAAAGTTGGTGCTGATTTATTTAGATTGCGTCATGAAAAGATTAATACTAACTGGATTTATCTTACCGAACGTTGGGCAGTAAATAAATGGGTTAATGTAGAAGGCCCAACTTTTTGGCCTTATGAATGGCCTTTTATTATCAGCGGTAAGAATCTTCCAAATCCAAATTGTTTTTATGGTGCATCTGATCTTGAAGATGCAGACATTAACGATACAATTAATTTAGTTGCATCAAATGTCAATCGAATCATTCGGATATATGCCAATCCAATTGTTTGGGGTTATGGTTTTGGTTCAAATGCCCTGAATATTGATTCTAGCAAGGTATTGACTGCAACTGATTCAGAAGCTACTTTGAATGCACTTGAATTAGCTCGTGATTTAAGCTCTCCCCAAGAACACTTGAAATTCTTACGTTCAATGTACAGTGAAGTAACCAATGTACCTGAATCAGATCCAGAACGTTTAAAGATTGGTGCATCTAGCGGTTTTGCTTTGGAAGTATTGTTCAATGACCTGCTGTTGAAGACTGGAATTAAGCGTGCATTTTATGGTAAAGCACTTATCGAGCTTAACCGCAGATTGTTGGAATTGTCTGGTTTTGGCAGTGACAACAACACAATTTTACATTGGTCGAATCCGTTGCCAACTGACAAGGTATCTGAAACAACTTCCGATCAATTTGATTTGAATGCTGGTTTGGTTTCAAAGCGCACTCTCTCAACTAAGAGAGGATATGATTATGACCAAGAAACCGAGTATCAATCAGAAGAACAACAAAATACAACTGCTTTAGGTGAGAATATTGTTGCTGCATTTAGGAACGGACAAGGTTAAAATGAGAGAATTACTAAAAAGTGGTAGAGTAGGCACATTTAACTTAAATCGTAAATTTATTGATTCTTTAGATCCTGATGTTGTTTTTAATGCTTTTCAAGGTATGTTTATTGTCAGATGTGAACACAACTTTGCTACTGATTGTTTTGAATACATTGCATTTAATCAAATGTTTGATGTTGTTGAAGAAGGATTTTTACCTACTGAATATTTTCTACAAGTGGTAAAAGAAAAATCAAATTACTCAGAATATACTTATTTTAAATGGGTAAAGCGTTAATCTACAATGGCCTGTTTGGTCAAAAAGTAGTCAAAAAACCCATTAATTCTATAGAAAATTGAATTGAAATATTATAGCAGTAGTATAAGACCTTGAAGCATTTTTGAAATTGATTTTCTATTAACTTTAATAGGAATTTAGTACAAAATAGGTGTAAAATTTTCTGAATAATTAATACATGCCAACAGTAATTGAAACAGCAGACAGATTCAGAGGTCAACTTGCAAGACTTGAAACTTCTGCAACTTCAGATCTTCTAACTGCATATCGTGGTGTTACAAATCGACTAGAAGACAAGATTACTGTTCTAATGGCTAGATTTGAACAACTTGAATCCTCTGGTAGACTAACACCTGAAAATGTTAGAAAGCTAGCAACTTGGGGTTCATTGTTGAATCAAATTGAAGATGAGATCACGAAATATGGTGGTTATGTTGATACTCAAAATCGTGTAGCTGCACAGAAATCAATTGACCTTGCAGGCAAACATTCTAAACTACTAACTGCTACTTATTTCAATGACAATCCAAATTTACTCAAAGCATTTAATGCGACTTGGGATCGTCTACCGAATGAATCAGTTGAAAATTTGCTTGGATTTCTGCAAAGCGATTCACAACTAAGCTTAAATCTGAATCAGGCATTAGGCCAATCAGCAGCACAGAATTTTTCAAACAAATTAATTGAAGGGATTGCGTTAGGTTACAATCCAAGAAAAATTAATTCTCTCATCAATCAGTCTTTAAGTGAACCATTAACATGGTCATTGAACACTGTCAGAACTACACAAAATTATGCTTATCGTGAATCTACCAGAGCCAATTACCTCAATAACAGTGAAATCTTAGGTGGTTGGAAGTGGTATGCTGCATTAGATGGTAGAGTTTGTCTTTCTTGCGTTAACCAACATGGAAGAGAGTTTCCCCTTAACGCAAGACTTAATGACCATCATCAGGGACGTTGTACTCAAATTCCATTACTTGATAAACCAGAAAGATTCGGATTGCAACCACCTGAAATTGAATTAGGGGAACAATGGTTTAACAAACTACCAAGAAATGAACAACGGCAACGAATGGGAGAAGCAAAACATAAAGCGTATTTAGCTGGTGCATTTCGTTTTGATGAATTGAGTGAACAATACCAAAATGATACTTTTGGAGAGATGTTGAAAGAAGCTTCTTTAGTTAGTATTTTAGGTGAAAGAGCACGAAGGTACTATTCAACATGATCAAATATTTAATTTTGGTTGTATTTTTATTTAGTGTTGTTGGGTGTGAGAACAATCGCTTTAGAGAACCACCTGACAAAATTTATACAGTTGAAAGGTTTTTAGACAATGCCACATGAATCTAAGTGGATTCCAGATAAGCAATGTTGGAGATTGGTGCATCCAGAGACGGGGGATTTTATTGCTGAATATTACCCCTTCGATAATAAGTTGGTAGTAACCAAACATCGAAAAACGGCAACAATTAAACTTGACGAATATCAAGTACTAAAAAATGAATGACCAACCAATTCTAGCATCACAAAACAAACAGCCTTTACTAATGACCTATCAAGAATTACGTAAAACGTTGGTTCCGTTTTGTAAAGGTAAAAAACCACTACTTGACATGATTAACGATATTTGGAAGATTTCAACACCAACACCAAATATGCGTAATAATCAGTTAGTCAAGATTGTATTTCCAAAGTATTTTGAACAATTCGTGCGTTTATGCATGAAGGAAAACGGTTAATCAATGGACGAAAATCAAACTCAAACTGAAGATACAGCTAATCAAACTACAGGTGCTACCTCTACCGATCAAAGTGAGGGTGAGAAGCTGTTTACTCAAGATGAGGTCAATAAGTTAATCTCTAAAGAGAAAAACAAAGTAAAAAATCAGTTCAAAGATTATGATGAATTGAAGGAATCTGTCACCAAGTTAACTGAACAAGTTGAGACAATCAAAAATGTCAATAAACAACTTGAACAGAAGTTTCAAGAAACAACTTATACGAATGCTTTGAATGAAGCTGCAAGAGAGTTGAATCTTGATCCAAAGTTAGCTGTAAAATTGCTTGACAAGACAAAGGTAATTTTTGCTGATGAACAACCTACTAATTTGAAGGAACTGTTACAAGCAGAAATTGAAGAAAATCCTCAGATTGTCAAGAAAGCAGTTTCAACACCTTCGGTGCCTCAAAATCCAACTGACGACAAACCTAAGTTTTCGCTTTACACAAATCCAAACAGTTCAAACTTTTTTGCAGGAGGAGGATTACGCCTCAATCATGTTAAACAGGATTCTTAAACAATGGCTATTACTCAAACTTCAGACCTAAACAGTCTGTATAATCAAATCTATGAACGTGCTCTTTTTGTCCTTCGGGAAACCAATTTGATGGTGAATTTGGTTTCCAACTACTCTGCTAACACCTTCTATACTCGTAACATCACCACACGACCAACTTTGACAGTTGAAACTGCTACTGAAGCTGTTGACTATACCAATGCACAGTCATTTGGTAAAACTCTGGTTGGTACTCTCACACCTCAAGAGCGTATGGCTCAGGTTATTATTACTGACATTGAACTGATGAACGATCCAGATCCTACGGCTGCTGATGCTAGTCAGGAAATGGGTGCTGCTATGGCTCAACAGATTGATAAAGACCTTTTGGCAGTTGCAAATAGTTTTGCTACTGACATTGGCAGTGCTGGAAGTTCTGCTACTATTGCAAAGGTCGCAGCTGGTATTAATATTTTGCAAGCACGTTTTGCGAATCAAGATGGGCCAATCAACGTAATTCTTAGACCTGAAGCGTGGCATGACATTTGGGTTTTGCTTGGTCAACCTGTAACTAATCAGGCTTTTCTTGGTGATACTGCAAACATGGCTTTACGTGACTACTATGTAGGTAACTGGTTGGGTGTGCGTTGGTTTACGAGTGCGAACATTGCTGTTGATTCTAGTGATGATGCACCAAACCTAATCTTTACCCAATCTGCTATCGCTTTTGATAGTCGGATCAGCCCCTACATGGAAAATCAGCGCGATGCGAGTTTAAGGGCTGTTGAGATGAACCTCGTGTGTGCTTATGGGGTGGGTTTAGGCAAACGGCCAACGCTAGGGCTTCGCTATACTACTGATTGTACAACACCTTCGTAATAGTATTTGACAAGTTTGCTGTTATCTTTTATAATTGGATTAAAAAATCTAATTAACTTTAAAAGTTAGGAGCAAAATGGGATACAAAGATTTAACAAACCAAGTATTTGGAAGTTTAACCGCAAAAGAAATAGTAGGTATTCATCCCAAGTACAGAGATAAACTATGGTTATGTCAATGCACTTGTGGAAAAACGAGTATTGTAAGAAGTGTTGCTTTGTCTAGTGGTTCTATAAAATCTTGTGGTTGTTCAAAAGCCTACAAAGATGTAACTGGACAAAGATGGGGTAGATTAGTGGCTTTAGAAAAAGTTACTACAACTACCAAAAATTATTGGAAAGTAAAATGTGATTGTGGAAACGAAAAAGTAGTTACTTATCATAGCCTTGTAAAAGGGGATACACGTTCTTGCGGCTGCTTGAGGTCTGAAGTAAGCAAAAGCCAATGTGGAGAAAAACACCATGCTTGGAAAGGTGGTGGTGATTTGAAATCTTTAAAACAAAGGTCATCTTCTCTTTACAAGAATTGGCGTAAACAAGTTTTAGATTTTTATAATCATCGTTGCATTAAATGCAAAGCAGAAACAAACTTAGTAGCTCATCACATTTTTAGTTTTCATGACAACCCTGATAAAAGACTACAATTAAGTAACGGGCTTTGCTTTTGTCGTGAATGTCATGCTGATTTCCATAGAAAACATGGAAAAACAAACAATAATTACACCCAGCTATTAAACTTCTTACACGGTTCTGTATTTTCTTTCAACATTTAACAACAACAATTCATAGAGGGTTTAGCCTACTTTCAATAAGGAATCTAAACCTTCTATGTTTGGAAATAACAACGTAAAAACTCTTGTATTTGCTCTTGATTTCGACCCGGCTGCTGATGATGATCTTTATCTTTTCAAGGCACCACAACAGCTAGAGATTGTTTCTGCATCATTTGCGACCAATAATGCTTTAGCAGGTAGCACTGCAAATTACTTTGATCTTTGCCTCTATAACGGCGGCACGGCAGGCACTGCTACTACTGCAATTTCTGGCACAGTGGGAGGCACAGCAGGATTTAGTGCTCTTACTCCAAAAGACTTCACCATTTCCAACGGTACTGTCACTGCAAACCAAGTAGTGTACCTTCGCTACAATGAAGAAGGCACTGGTACGTTTACTGCTGGTGTATTGCAGATCAATTACAAGATTGGTCAAGCCTAGTCATTCATCAATGAAAGGTGGTTTAGCACTTTACAGAAAGTTTTACAATGGCAATAAGATCGGGAATGACTGAATTAGTCAGTCAATTTAGAAGCTATATCCAAGAATCAGGTACAGCTATCTTCAGCGATGATAGAATCCAACAGTTACTAGATTCAAACTCTACATACTTATACCAAGCCCCACTACAAGTAATTCCACAACGTTACAACGGTTCTCTCATCTACAAAGAATACGCTTCTGAGCACAGTTGGCTAGAAGGTACAGCAACTACAACCAACAAGTTATACAACACCAATGGAACTGTAGTTACTAACTACACTTCAGACTTTATCAACGGTAAATTTACTTTTGCTAGTGATACACGAGGTACAGCTTATTACATGGATGCTAGAAGTTTCAATTTCTTCAAAGCTGTATCTGAAGGTTGGAAGGAAAAAGCTGCTTATTATGCCACTCAATTTGATTTCTCAGTTGAAGGTAGAAGCTTCTCAAAATCACAAATTGTGAAGTCATGTAATGAAATGGCTAAACAGTATTCGTCAATGTCTTCAGTTGTAATGCACTCAATTGAAAGAGGTGATATGTGTTAGATAAAATTACAGTTATTGTGTTGATTGGTAATTCTGACAATAAACTAACTCAAAAAGAGTGGCATTACTACGCTAGTGACGTTAGAACTATCATTTGGATTTTTGAAAAAGAAACACACTTCATTGGTAGTACAGAACCTTTTTCAGAATATCAATCAGGATGTTTTGTTTTTGTTATTGAAAAAGAACAACTAGAAGAATTAAAAAACCGCTTGACTTTATGCAAACAAAGACATAACCAAAACTTCATTGCTATGATTGTTGGAAATACTCAGTTTATATGATTACCTCAACTGAATTAGCTTGGATGATTGAAACAGAAAACCAAGCAATGTCCTCAACTGCTATCATCAAAACACCTTCTTATACTTCTGGTGCTTTAGGTGAACAGATTCAAGCATGGACGGCTATAGGTACAGTTGCTTGTGACATTTGGCCCATTGCAAAGAATGATCGGGAGAAATCATCAGGTAATCAAGAATTATCAAAAGGTGAATTTTACATCAGTGTTCCTTATAACACTGCAGTTTCAGTTACAGATCAAATTGTCATTGATGGAATCACTTACCAAATAACTTTTGTTCCAAAGTCACAAAGTTGGCTAACTAATTTAAGACTTGAAGCTAGAAACTATAATGGAGTGTAAACAATGACTTTTTTGGTTAATTTGTTTGTTGGCTTGTCAATGACATTCTGTATTGGATTAAATGACCCTGGTAAAAACCCAGGTCAATACCAAGACTATGTTTTGAATAAACTGAATCCTGATTGCTATTACAATTGGGCAATTTATTCGGAAAACAATCTTGATAATCCCAAATTTAACCCTATGTTATGGAAATTAAGTGATGGTAGTATAAACCAAGCCAGACGTTTAGCAAAACAATATCTTGGTAGAACTTGGTTGATTTACAATGAACCAGAAGGTTCAGACCAAGCTAACACAAAACCTGAAGAGGCTGCTGAATGGTTTGATAAAGCTTATAATGCAATTAAAGAAGTCGATTCAACTGCTACAATTGCTTGTTGTGGTGTTATGGTTCGTAATGAAGGTATTACTTGGTTAGATAAATTTGTTTCAAAAGTCAAAAATAAGCCTGATGTTTGGCATGTACATATTTATATTAATTCTCAAAATTTCAATGATTGGCTTTCATTCTGGAATTGGTGGTTAGATTGGAACAAAAAAACAGGTAATAATCTACCAGTTTTCATTACTGAAACTTGTGCAACTTACCAAGAATCGCAAGACGATCTATTACTCAACTTACTTAATTATCAGCATCCATTACTAAAGCGTGTTTATTGGTTTTCTGCATATCCTGAACCGATTGTCAAAGACTGGAAATGTAATCTGTTGAATGCTGATGGAACATTGACTGATTTAGGTAAAACCTTCCAAACTTTCACAATTCCACCAAATAAATTAACCCCTGTTCCAGAACCAACATTGAAACCTACTGCAACAGCCACCATTACACCAACTGCTACTAAATTACCTCCAACACTGACACCAACTGCAACACCAACAATCACACCTACACCAATTCCAACAATTGACGAAACAACTGGTGAGGGTGTAACACTTGAACCACATCAACAAAAGTTATATTTACCGATTGTGAATAATTAAAAGGATCAAAAGAATGAATCAAGATAACAAGCTTCGTATTCTGTATTCTAGTAATGCAATTTGGACTAACAGTGGTTATGGTGTGCAAGGTCGTTCATTGTTACCACGACTTGCAGAACTAGAAACTGTTGGTGGTCGTCAAAATATTGCTCAATTTGCATGGTATGGACTCCAAGGGGGTATGCATGAATGGGATGGTTTTCGTATTTATCCATCAGGAGTAGACCCTTATGGAAATGATATCGTTCAAGCCCACGCTCAAAACTTTCAAGCTAATGTGGTGATTTCATTGATTGATGCTTGGGTAATGGACAAGGTTGGAACAAAAGTCAAACCTGCATTGTGGTTGCCTTGGCTACCAATTGATCATGATCCAGTTCCACAACGTGTGCTTGATTCAATTGCTGATGCCTATCTGCCATTGACGTATGCTAAGTGGGGACACGAGATGCTTAATAAATTAGGCATTAAAAACTATTATATTCCACACGGTATTGAACCAAGTGTTTACAAGGTATTGCCTACTGAACAAGTTGAAGCTTTCAAACAGCAGTATTTGAAATTCAACGGTCATTTAACAATCATGGTAGCTGCTAACAAGGGTTATCCTGATCGTAAAAACTTTCAAGGTCAATTAGCCGCATGGGCTGCATTTGCAAAGAACAAACCAGATGCAAAGTTATATCTCCATACTGAACCTAATACAATGTATCAAGGTTTGAATTTACCACGTTTGATTGCAGAGCTTGGTATTGCAGACAAGGTAATGTTTCCTGACCGATACGAATATTTCATCGGTTTACCTGCTGAATACCTTGCTTATATTTATAATAGTGCCAATGTGCTAATGGGTGCTGCAATGAGTGAGGGATTTGGTATTCCTCTCATTGAAGCTCAAGCTTGTGGAACACCTGTAATTACAACTGATTTCTCTGCAATGCCTGAGCTTGTACGGTATGGAAATATTGTTGATGTAGCTACAAAGGTATGGACACCGCTAGAAGCTTATCAAGTTCTACCCAATCAAC
>RXKI01000134.1 GCA_003962895.1 Neisseriaceae bacterium | reverse complement strand
AAGTTTTTTTGGTTCAACTTTTCGGTTCAACAAAAATTTCGACCCCATTTGTCAATTTTTCGTAAAATTGATCGGCAAGTGTTAAAACTTCTTCTTTATTGACAAGCCCATTTAAAAGATGTTCAGGGAAAATCTGTTCCCCATTTAAAGCCCCAAGCAAAGCCCCTACCATTGATCCATTTGTATCGGTATCTCCTCCAGCCGAGACGCAATTGTACAAACTTTCAATACTTAGCGGATTGTTTAAAAAGAATGCGTATGAAAAAGGCAAACTATCGTAAACGTAACAAGAACCTTTGCCAAAACTTTCAATAATTTTTTCAGTTGTCATGTCAAATTCAATTAAATTAAACCTATTAGACAACATGTCTTCTGTTTTATGAAATAAATTTGAATTTTCGATAGTAGTAGAAATTTTAATCATTAATTTTAAGAAATATTGTTTATTAAAAACCTCTGGAAGATAGCTCAAACAAGCCATGCAAGCAGTTGTTTGACAGAAGGCACTAGAAAGAGCGATATTTGTGTAATGCGTCATTCCACAAATGTCTATAACTTTATTTAAAATTTCTTCTTTATCATAGGGGAATGAATTATTTTCATTTAATGATAAAAAATATTTTACTCCAATTAAAACTCCAACAGGAGAAATTTTCATCGCAACGCCATTCCCCAATCCTCTATTAGGGCTTGAAGAACAAGCAGATTCTTTCCAATGTTTTCCTTCAATTAAACTGGCAATGGCTTCTTTCGTGGAATTCCCCCAGCCATTGAATGTTTTTTTATATTCTTCTACATGTTGTCTGGCAACTTCATCTACATCTAAATTGCCTTCTTTAATAATTGATTTTATAATTGCTTTTGTTAACTGCCAATCGTCTGTAGTGGTTCCTTTAACATCGTCTGGAAAATATTTGTTATTTTTACAATCTTGATAATCTGTAATTAGCCCAAATTTTTCTTTAATTTGTTCGTGCGTCCAAATTTCAACTGCTTTCCCAATAGCATCACCAATGGCAACACCAAGAAAACATCCTCTAACTTTGCTTTTCAAATCAATCATTTTAAATCTTTGCCCAAGGAATCATGTTGAATTCAATTTTGCCATTCATAATAAATGTCATCAAAAAAGGAACGCATTTAGCAGACAGCTTACTTCCAGATTTGTAAAGATTTTTCAAATCTTTTAAATTCATGGAATTGGCAGTGATGTCTTCGTTTTCTTCTAGATTGTCTTTGTTGATAGTTCCTTCACATTCGCAAATTACATAAACAACAGATTCATCAGACAAACCAGCACTGGAGACGCATGGAGGGCTTACATGGATTATTTTTGTTAAATTTAATCCAGTTTCCTCAAATAATTCTCTTTTTGCAGAATCAACATTATTTTCATTTTCAATCAATCCAGCAGGAAAACCGTATTCATAATCTCCCAAAGGAATTCTAAATTCTTTAATCAAAACCAGCTTGTCACCTTCTGGAGTTTTGTGAATTGGAACAATCACGACAGCATCTGGCTTTAATTCTTCACCTAAAACTGGATTTTGCTTTCTACTTGCAAAAGTCCAATTCGAATCCTGACCTTTTTTGTTTTTATATGAAACATTGAAAATGTTCAACCACTTCATATTTGTAATTTTTTCAATTTTCATTTTTGCCTCATAGTCCTTAAAAAGAATGACTTCATTATACTGTTGAATAAATCCTTTTTAAACTACATTATTCAAAGATTTTATCCTTGTACTTTTTCTTATATTTTTTCATAAGGTTTTTTTGAAAAAGAGGCTCAAATTCTTTTCCAGCATAAATGTTCATAATATACTGCAAATATTCTGGATAGTTCTTTTCTACAAAATAAAAGAATTGCTTTTTCTTCTCTTCTTTTGAATTTTGATTTTCTAAATCAAGCGGAGAAAACTTAAAATTCTCAATTGCATCTTTATAAGAATCTGCTACACCTTTTTTAAGATTTATCAAATCGGTCTGAACATCGGTGTAAATGTCTTGGATTGCTTTTTTATATTCATTTGGGGCATTTGCAACAAAATCATCCATGTTCCCATCGAATACAATCTGGCATAAGTTATATGCAGGTTTCATTAAAACATCTACTGTTCTATGTTTTTGCAGATACCATTGAGTTTTTACTTTTAAAATCTCATCCTCAAAGTAGCAAACATAACCTTCATAATTTTCTTTGTCTAAATGAGAATAAATTTCTTTAAATTCAAAATTTAAGCAAGAAGATTTATCTTCATATTTTTCTTCAAAATAATAATCTCCATTCTTTCTGCCTCTTGAAGACAAATAAACTAATTTTGTTTTAGGGTAAGCGATCACAATCTGATTTTTTGGGGAAACAAGTTCAAAAATAGGAGTTAAACCATTGTCGATAGAATCTTCTATGGATTCTTTCAATCTCTTATTTTCTAAAGCTAATTTAAGTCCAGTTGTAGATTGACGAGTTTCATTGCTCATTCTTGTAGAAGATTGTAAATTGCCTTTATATTTGAAAAATTGGACCATAGAACCATCCATCTTTTCAAATATTTTAGCTTTTCTTTCTTTAAATTTTTCGAAAGAAAATTCTTCTCTTTGATTTAAATTAAAAAACTTATGAAAAGGAAGAGAAAGCATCTCTCCTGTTTCTTCTTCAAAAATCACTCCTCTGAAGTTTTTTGCAATTCCATTAAAGGTATCTGGTAATTGAAAAATATAGTCAATCCAGACTAAACCATTTTTTTTCTTAATTACAAATTCAGGTTTATTTTCAGCTATTTCAATAGCTTGTTGTAAAGAAAACATTTTCAAGTCCTTAAAAAAAGCAAATCCCGATATTTCTATCGGGATTTGCACTTCAGCAGGAAAGATCATCCTACTTCAACAAAGGAACCTTCTCAATCTGAGCAGATTCCTTTGTGAATCCCAAAGAGTCACAGAAGTCATCCAAGTCAAAACTTGAATTCATTTCAGAATGTTGGATATAATGATTCATGATTGAAACTTTCAAATCATTAAGGTTTACACCCTCTGGGTCTCCGTCTTTTGCAAGGTCTCGTCTCATTGCCAAAGACTTGGCTTGAGCAATAATACCAGCAACCATTGCACCAGTCACAGAATGACCAAGTTTCAAGAAATGAACTTCTTTGTTGTTTGAGATTCGGAAAAGAATCTTCTCTGGATCGAAAATTTCTTTTCGAGCAGTTTCAATAAATTTCTTTTCCGAAACCCCATTTGAAAGAGGAATGTTCTTCATATGAATCTTGAAATATTGGTCAATGTTGTTTTCATTTGGTCGACCAATTTTAACGTGTCTTTCAACACGTCCTTCTCGACACACAGCAGGATCAATTCTCTTTACCTGATTTGTTGCAAGAAGAACAATTGCATGGCTTTCTTCAAGACCATCCATTTCTGAAAGGAATTGAGGAACAATTGTATTCTCAACATCAGAGCTTCGCCCGCTTCCTCTCATAGGAAGAATTGCATCAGCTTCGTCAATGAAAATTAAAGCTGGGTAGCCGTGCTTCAAATGATGATCTCGGGCACGAGAAAACAACTCACGAATTTGCTGTTCTGACGATCCGACCCACTTAGACAAGAGTTCTGGACCCTTGACATAAATAAATCCAGATTGCATATTTTCAGCATTGTGGGTTCTAGCCAAAGAAGCTGCCGCTGCCTTAGCACAGAGAGTTTTCCCACATCCTGGAGGACCATACAACAGAATGCCCTTTGGAGGTTTCATGTTGTAAAACTTATAAACTTCTGAACGACTGTAAGGAAGTTCAAGAGCTTCGACAAGATTATTTTTCGCTTCGTCAAGACCAGCAATCTGGTCCCATTCCAAATTGTGTTGTTCACGAAGATTGAAACGATCTTTTCCATCTTTTTCGAGAATTCTAATAACGATGGTAGAAGATTGATCGAGCATGACTCGATCTGACGGTTCGATCTTTACGCCAAGATTAAACATCACGACTCGTGGTCTACCATCACATTCAACTTCAATGTGATGTTCATCAACGATGCTCTTCACAAAAGCAATATCTCCCGCCGAGGAAGAACCAGCCTTTTCGTGAATTTGTCGAGACCGCATGTCGACTTTAACACGGTCTGTAGGATTGAAAGAGACCCCAGGAATTCCATGAACTTCATATTGGTTGCCGTCCATAGTGATGACGACGTTTGTTCCATCATCTTTTCCAATCAGTTTAACTTGTGGGAATTGACCAATACCCACATTTAATCGATCTCTACTTTCGTCGAAATATTCAATAATGACAAAACCTTCTTCATCGACACCATCAGAAGAAATTTTGCCATACCATTTATTCTTTTGTTTTCTGATTTTTTCGTCAATGACTAGAAGTCGGTCTCCCTGTTGAAAAGCATCTTTGTTGAATTCATTTTTAGAACTCACAACTGTAGCATGGACAAGGGGTTGAGACAAAAGACGAGTTAATTCTGCGTCGAGGAAAAGAGTCTGCCCTTTGAGCATTTCAAATTCTTCGTGAGAAAGAAAAACGCCATCTTGTTGATTTTGATCTTCCACAATAATTTCCTTTAAAGAGTTAGGCGATCTGATCTACTGAAGTTGTTTTATTGTACTTGCGATTATTAGGTTCGTAAAAGAAATTTACATCTCAAACTCCCTTTTTTAGTTTCCAGCAAAACAATATCAAAACCGTTCAAAAAAATAGAGACAAAGTTTTTCAATTTGGTTCAATCTGTTTTAGCAAATTTGGAACAACTTTTTCGGTCATCCAATGAACGCTTGTTTGAACATGAGAAGCACGAACATATTTTGCACAACAATTTGCAAAATCAGAATAATGAAAAGATTCTGCTAGGCGAACAACGTAACCTTCTTGTTCGCCACCTAATACAGATTTTCCTGTAAACAAAGATTTTATTTTATCTTCATTCCAAATTCCTTCGTAAAGAACTGGCACTGTAAATAAATTTAAAAGATGACAAATTTCTTTTGTTTCTTGCCAAGAAATACAAAAATTGTCATTATTGTAGATTCCAAAAACATAGAAATAAGATTCTAGTTTTTCATAAAATATAGAATGTTTGGCATAAACATTTTCACCGCAAATTCTATATCCATCTGGGATTTCAAATTTTATCTCAGAATGTATTTTTTTTACAAAGTTACGAGAAGGATGGTGCCCAGAATCTATTGATCTGGCGTGCATATGATCTTGATATAAATTTGTATTTTCTCCATCAAGTTTATCAGTAACTACTACTTGTTTGCCGTAAAAATTACTTACATCTTTTAAAATCCTATCGTCAGATGTAGTTCCAGGAGACCACGGCAAATGATATGTTCTAGGATACTTGAATCTTTTCATTTTTACATTCTTTAATTAAATTTGACAAAATAGATTCAAGAACAGAATGAGTTCCTTTCAAACATTCAAGCAGTAATCTACTCTCTTCAGCATAGAGATTTAAAAATTTTTCGTCTTTACACTCTCTTTTGAAATCTCTAAGATTGCAAATTCTGTCGCAAAGTTTAATTAACTTTGCCTCCCATGAAACAACAGAAAGATGGTCTCTATCCATCTTTTTTCTTTCTGCTCTAGGGGCTTTAATTCCTTTTGAGGGATTTGTCAATTCTTTTACAATTCTTAAAACATTTCTGTTAGAAACATCTTCTATTTGTTTTTCTGTTACGTTTGGGCAATCTTCCACCACATCATGCAGGTAAGCAGCACTCTCAATATCTGCATATTTCGAGTCTAATACTAAAGAGCCATTTTCCCCTTTAATCGCAAGGTAAGATACTAGAAGATTTCTAACATCTACGGGATGGGACACATAAGGCAGTCCAGAATATTTTCTAAATTGACCTTTGTGAGCCTCAATCGCAAATTGAAGAACTTTACTAGACATTTAAATCTCTCTCAAAAAAATTCTTGTCACTCCACAAACAAAGAGTCTTTGAAACAAGAATTGGTTCAAAGTATTTTCAATTAAATTTCTTCAATACCTAATTCTTGAACTTTGGTTTTCAACCATATAAGTCCTTTTTCTTTTAGCTGTCGGACTCTTTCTTTTGTAACGCCGATATCTTCACTGATTTTTTCTAAGGTTTTTCTTTCTTTCCCATTTATCCCAAAATAACTTTCAAGAATTTGAACCTGACGTTTTCTGTTTTTTGAAGATATTTTTTCATTTTGGGCAAGAAGAGATAAAAGATTTTTAATATCTTCTTTCTGATTTTCATATTCTTTTACAGACATAGTTTCGTTTTTGCAAATAACTTGATTGGTATGATCTTCATTTAAAGAATTAAATCTCTCTGAGTAACTAATTTTTTGTTTTGCATCTCTGAAAAAATTCTTCTTTATAACCCATGTGGCATAAGTGCTGAATTTGTTTCCCAAAGTCCAATCAAAATAATCCACAGCCTTTAACACGTCAAAATATGCGTCGCTTAAAAGAGCGTCTAAAATGTTATGTTTTCTATAAAAACCAACTTGCATCTTTAAAATTTGAGTAGCTAATCTAAAATTAGATTTTGCTATAGAATTTCTTATCTCAACAGCTTTTTTGATATAAGAATCAGCCTCTTCAGCTTCTAGTTCAGAAATATCTTTTTTGTCAATTATGCATTTTGCCTTATATTTAAAATAAGACATTTTTCTGAACAGATGAAGTTCTTGCTCAGAGCTTAGAAGAACAGAATCATAACAAGGTCTCATTTCGATGGAAATTTTAGAAGATTTCGCTATCCCTTTGTTTTCAGATAAATATTTATCTTGCCCTGGCATCTCACCAAGAATTATTTCAACTTGAGCAGGATCATCAAAAGAAGAATGATGAAAAAATCTTAAAGAAGTTGAAATAATTTTTTGAACCTTTTCACTTGAAGTCATTTATACCAAGTCCTCTTTGTGTTCCACACTTGAGAAAAGTATAATTAAATTTCTCGCCTCAGTAAATAGGATTTTTCAAGTTTTCAAAATTAAATCCATCTTTTTGTCAAAAGAGTCTAAAAGATATTTTTTCTTTTCTTCTATTTTAGAAAAATTAGAAATGTATTCAAAAATAGAAATTGAACACTTCTCTGCATATATCTTTTCTAAAGTTTTAACATGCTGCTCGGCGTTCTCGTCTTTGTCAAAAAAAACATAAGATTTAAAAAGTTCTCTAGTTTCAATTAATTTAGGAATTGTTTTGTTTTTAAATAGAAAATATTTTCCTACCATTTTAGGGCAAGCAACATTAGAGATTTTCTTTTTATCTTCTTCTGATAACTTTTCAATTACAGGCTTGTAATTTAAAATAGAAAGATAAGAAAACACACAAGAAGGGATTTCTTTGCTCTTCTGAGGAAAGAAATCAGATGAAGCGATAGCCATTAGAATTCCTCCTCTTCAGGATCGTAATCTTCTTCTTCAAAAACTGGCTGAACATTGTAACCTTTTGCTTTTAATTCTCTAACAGTAACAACAAAAGCGTTTTTTAAGATTGAGAGAGCAAATACAGGCTCTACATCATGAATTTCAACTATCATTCCTTCTGCGTCTGGTATCTTCGATGGAGTTATCAATACATAAGGATTTTTAACTCTTTTCCTTAAGTTAGAAATCAATTGTTCACTAGTGGCTAAGTCCAAACTTTCCTCCAATGATAGTTTTGATTCTTTTTTTAAATCTTCGATTTTCTTTTTGTTCTTTTTAAAATAAAAATAGAAAGATAAAATTGCAAAAATAACTAAAGTTGTTATTAAAGAAACAAGAAAATCATTAAAAGAAAGCATGAATTCTCCAAATAGAAGCAAGAAAGATTATACTACTGTTTTTTAACTTTGTAAACCAAGTTCTTTCAAAGAACAATAGTATTTATATATTTCAAACAATGCTTTTGAATTACTATCCTTTGGATAAAAAGCATATTTAGAAGATTCAATTTTTTTTAGAAAATCTCAATATAACTTCACACATCAATTTTCTATTATTTTTAATTTCAAAAAAATCACAAGTTTTTTCTAAATCTTGTTGAGTTTTATAAGAAGATCGATTAAACTCAATAGGAATGGAAGCGGGGCAGTTTTTCATCTGTTTACCTTTATTTTAAATTTTCTAAAGAAAGAAAAATAAAGATTTAAAAAAAGATCATCTGCATTTGTCCCTCCAAGATAAGGTTTTTCTTCTGCCTCTAAAGTAATGATGCTGTTTTGGAACGAAGAGAATTCTTCCCAAAAATCTGCTGACGCAAGAACAAAATCTGCTGAGAGGTATCCTCCATAATTTTGATAAATATTCTCTTCAAAAAGATTGACCAAAGATGCTCTGTCTTGCAAGTTTGAAACACAAGAAATGATATCAAACACACTTCTTGATGTCAAATTACAAACAACTTCGTCTTCTTCTTTTTTAACTTTTTTCGGCAAAACATTACATTTTGTCAAAAGACAATTAAAATTTAAATCTTTTAAACGATAATCTTTATTTAAACATTCTTCGTATGAAAAACCATAAGATTCAATAACCTTATGGTTTTCTGGTGTTAATTCGAAACCATATACAATTCCTTTTAAACCTTCTTTTTTAGCTTCAGAAAGCCACTTGAGACCAAATTGATCCCAAGTGGCTTTATCGAAATGAACAATAGTCTTAAAATCCATATGTAATCTTTCTATGCTGCTGTTTCTGTAAAATCTTCATCGTTAACATGTTTATCTGTGATGATGACCTTTTTTCCATTAAGTTCATCTAAAGAAAACATCAAGTTCATAAGCAGTCTTTCCATAGAAGCTCTCAGTCCTCTCGCACCAGTTTTCTTTACAATTGCATTCTTGGCAATTGCTTTAATAGCTTCTTCAGAAAATTCTAGATTAACATTGCTATATCTAAACAACTTTTTATATTGTTTTACTAAAGAATTCTTAGGCTCAGTCAAAACTTTAATAAGAGTAGCTTCATCTAAACTAGCAAGAGAAGAAATAATTGGCAATCGACCAACCAATTCTGGAATTAATCCAAAATGAACTAAGTCTTCTTCAATCACAGAAGAAAGAATTGGAGTCTCCTTTTTAGCTTCTTCTTTTAGCTTAGATGCAGGAACAAAACCCATTGAGTCTTTCTTCCCAGATTTTAATCTCTTTTTGATAATTTCCTCAATTCCCACAAATGTCCCACCACAAATAAACAGAATGTTAGTAGTATCAACAGGAATGTATTCTTGATTAGGATGTTTTCTACCACCTTGTTGAGGCACATTGCAAATTGTACCTTCTAACATTTTCAACAAAGATTGCTGCACACCTTCGCCGCTGACATCCCTAGTAATAGAAACATTCCCCCCAGACCTTCCAATTTTATCAATTTCATCAATATAGATAATTCCTTTTTGAGCAGCATCAATATTAAAGTCTGCGTTTCTCAAAAGTTTCAAAACCAAATTTTCAACATCTTCTCCGACATATCCAGCTTGGGTAAGAGTGGTTGCATCTCCAATTGCAAAAGGAACTTGCAACAAATTGGCAAGAGTTTTTGCAAATAAAGTTTTTCCACTACCTGTTGGACCGACAAGAAGAATATTAGACTTTTCAATTACAGTATCTGCCAACTCTTCATCAATATTAGAATTGTTTCTTCTATTTTCTTCATCTTTCAATCTTTTGTAATGATTAGAAACTGCAACTGCTAAACTTTTCTTAGCCGACTGCTGACCAACAATATATTGATCCATATAATCTAAAATCTCTTTCGGAGATGGGACATCTGGAATTTCATACTTTTCTTGAGTCATAGAATCTAAATCTTCCAGATCAGGCAAACCAGTCTCAGAAGAAATTACATCAAGACAACTCTTTGCACAGTCTGCACAGATGAAAACAGGACGGTTTGTATTATTTAATTTGGGAGATTCAACTAAAGTACCCACGTCTTTGTTGTATCGACCGCAATAATTACAACACGGTCCAACACTTTTCTTTGCCATGAGAAATTTTCCTTTTTTTGTTGAAAATCAAAAAGACTATAGCACTATTATACAGCGTCATCAAAATGATGTAAATAGGAAGGTGTGCAAGTTGTTTGATTTTGAAAAACAAAAAAACCTGACCATAGAAAAATCTATAATCAGGTTTTAAAAATTCGTTTTTCAAGCAGATTTCTATTCCAATGGATTTTCTTCTTCAATTGGTTTTTCTTCAACTGCTGGCTGGGCTTCGTTCACGATAATAGAAAACTTGCCATCTTCATTTTTCGTGAAAGAGCCTCCCTTTACCAACTTCAGCAAACTCTGGTAAACCATATTGCTGAAATCTGCTGCCTTTGATTGATAGCCAGATTGAATAGCTGCTTCGACGTATTCAGCATGACTCAAAGGCTTTGCAGCCAACATTGAGATATTTTCCAAAAGAGCATATAAAGGCATCGACTTCTTCTCATCTGCCTCGTTTTCTCCCTTTTGTCTATTTTTGGACCCTGGGGGACGACCACGACGTTTTGGAAGAGCATTTCCATTGACAGCAGCAATATTTTCTTCAATCTTCCTGCTATATGGGGCTTCGATCCCCATAGCACGAAGCTGCTGCCTAATCTGAAGAATTCGGGACATAAGCCCAATTTCTTCATTAATCAGGTCAGAATGAATCTTAAGCTGCTCTTCTCTAGCAGCAAATTCTTCTTTAATTTCATCTTTTTCCATTTTTTTGTCCTTTTAGACATTCACAAGAAAAGCCGTGTTTTTGGCTGACATTGAAGAATATACTTCAACTTTCTTAACTCGTAAAGAATTTTTTTGTGCGTTTTGGAAAAAATTGGCAATATGAACACTTTATAGATAATATCGGCGTACGGCACGACAAAAAATCGAAAAAAGGAATAATATGCTTGTACTTAGCAGGAAAAAAGACGAAACTATTATCTTAAAAGGACCAAACATGGAAGATATAAAGATAACAGTGGTAAGAATAGATAATAAAAACAAGGTGCGAATTGGAATTGAAGCAGACAAAAGAATCACTGTAATAAGAAGTGAACTAGAAGACGCACCTTGTTTAAATAACATTTCTATTGAAAGTTATTAGACGTAATCATCATCGTCGTCGGCATTTCTTTCTGGATTAAAGAGATCAAGAATGATTTTTTTGACTCTCTTCAAATCTTCTTTTTGCCAGAAAAACTGTGCCCAATAAATAATAGAATGAGGATGATAAATCATTCTTTCAGGGGCTGAGTCGTAAACTTTGATGCACCATCGTTTTACAGCTTCTTCTGTGCAAGGTCCAGATTCCCAAGCTGGCGTCTTGTATCCTTCTGGTTTATATGGACAGTTACCAGCAGGGGTGTAAATATAGCTATTATATTTATCTTTTCTTCTATGAACTAAAACTAAATCTTCAGAAGAACTAACTTCTTTATATTGATCTGCCTGAAAAGTCTTTTTTGGAACAAATGGTTCTTGAATTTTAGTTTTAAACTGTTCATCTAAATCTTCTTCTGCACTTTTTTGAAAACCAGTGCTTCGTGTAGAAGGAGAATATCCAGAAGAATATCCAAAATTCCCAGAATATCCACTATTGTAATGTGAACCACTAGATGTATATCCACCATAAGCTGGCTTAGGGTTTCTAGCGGAAATTTTAGAAAGCAATGTTTTAACACTGCTGATTGAATCTTTAATGTTTTCTTGAGCAGAGACAGAAGATACTTTCTTCACATTTTCTTCAGACATTTCTTTTCCTTTTTTTGAATTTTAAGAAATCAATCTACTAATTGATTCTTCATTGTGAATACAACGAACAGCTTCTGCAAACATGTTATCTGTTGGGATTACAATTAGTTTATCTCTTATGCTTTTTTCAAGTTTATTTGATTGAACTGTGTCTGTAACAACTATTTTAACATCATTGTCCATCAGATAACCAATGTTTTTGTTAGCTTCTCCCACAAACAAACCATGCGTTGCGATTGCTGCCCTAACTCTCCCAGATTCTTTAGTAATAGCATTGAAAGCCTCTACTAAAGTTTTTCCAGAAGAAACCATGTCGTCGCCAATAAAAACATCCTTGTTTTTTACATTGCCCATAATTCCATGAGCTACAATTTCTTTTGCCTCATGTGTCTTATAAACAGACGCCGTGTCAATTACTATGTCCATTAAAGATTGAATTTTCTTTCTATAAAATCCAATTCTTTTCACTCCGCCTTCGTCTGGAGACACGAAACACAAATTTGTGTTTTCAACGTCTCCCCAAATTTTGTTCAAATTTCTAGAAAACCAATCAGAAATTAAATTCTTAGCTTCGAGATGATCCAACATTATACGAAATCCACTCTGATAAGCACTTAAATTATGTGCATCCATAGTGAGAATTCTATCGTCAGGTCTAAGCAATCCTTCAATCAACTCAGGAATGTATTTTGTATATACTGGTGCCCTAGATTCTGTTTTTCTATCTTGTCTTTGATATGAAAGATAAGGACAAACGAGAGTAATTCTTCTTGCTGAGGCGTCTCTCAGCGATCTTGCGAAAAGAAGCAATTTTAAAAACTTGTCCGAAAGTCGTTCTTTTTCACATGAATGTAAAGAAGAAACAATGAAAACATCGCATCCTCTTACGTTTTCTTTCGACACAACATATGGCTCATCATCGTCTTGCCAAGATTCTTCGTGATGCGATCTTCGAATCTGAAGCGTGCTACACATTTTATCTGCGTAGTCTTGAGAAGACCCTAGACCAAAAATTCTTAAATCATTCATAGCAAACCTCCACGCAAAGACAACCTGTATTGTACTATTGGCGGAGCGAAACGTAAATCACAAAAAGACTTTCCCGTTTTTTATTTCTTCAAAAGAAATTTCATGTATTTCCTTAAATCCCTCTTCTAGGGAAGGTTCTGTATAGTTAGAAAAATGTTCTTCAGCGACTCTTTTCCAATATTCAAAATCATGACCCCGAGGATCAGACTTCATTCTTCTTTCCGCATGAATTTCAGGGGACTCTATTTTAGTTTTTATTAGCTCTATATCCACATCAAAACTATTTGCTAAAGATATCCATCTCTGTCTGCTTTTCTTGCTTAAATTCAAAGCTCTGTCGATAAGCACTATTTTGTTCATAGACAATGCGGTACTTATTATATGATTTTCTATTGATTTGTATAAAATTTTTAAACTCGAATCGTACAAAACATATTGATCGGCATGCAGCATATTTACAATGGAATCATCGTTTATGCAGATTATTTTTTTTAAAGCAGCGTTTTTAGCATAGGTGCTTTTACAAGAAGCAATCATTCCACATAAAATTTGTATTTTGATTTTAAATCTCCTTGAGTTTTTCAAATTTATTCAAAAATTCAGAAAACTCTTGATGAGAATAATCATTTAAACTAACAAAAGAATAAATCAAAAGTAAAAAATCTTCATCAAGTTTAACAGACTTCCTAAGTTCTTCTAGAGTCAGATTCTCTTTTCTCGCTATCCAAGAAGCAGAGAGGACTTTTTCGAAAAAACTATTTTGAGAAACCCTGTAGCATTTCGGGCATTGAAAAACATCAATTTTTTCATTGCTTACACAAAACCCACAATGAGGACAAATTTGTTTTGACATAGATTAATTTTCAAGAAAAGTTCGAACAGTATTCTCCCAATTTGCATCATTAGAAAGAACGTTGTCCTTTAAGATCATCGCTGCGAA
>RXKI01000121.1:11514-13626 GCA_003962895.1 Neisseriaceae bacterium | reverse complement strand
ACCACACATATCTAAATATGCCAGACTTCAAGTTTCTCTATAAAAAATCACTTGATTATCTTTCAAGACGCGAACATTCATCTAAAGAAATATTAGCTAAACTTATGCAGCATTCTGCGGATAATGATCTAATATCTAGTGTTATTGATAGATTAGTTGAGCAAAAATATTTATCTGATAGTCGTTATGTTGAAGTATATATTAATTCAAAAAAATCTCGTTATGGTTTACAAAGAATCAAATATACGCTTAATGATAAAGTTGATAATGCTAGTGATATGATTGCTGAATTAGGGTTAGAAATTTCTAATGAAGAGCAATTAGCTACGGCGGTAGATTTGTTAACTAGAAAGTATCGATATGTTGAGTATGATTTGATTGATTACAATAAATGTATTAGGTTTCTTTGCTATCGAGGGTTTAATCTATCAATTGCTAAAGATGCATTTAAAGAATTTAAAAGCCAAATCAAAAATGATGATATGTAAAAAAAGCCTATAGATTATCTATAGGCTTTTTTATTAATGGTAAATTATTTACCTGGGCGTAAAGAACGAACTGTTTTACCAGCTTGCCACATTTCGCTATCACGGATTTCAGCCAATTCAGCTTCTAATTTAACACGGTAATCAGATTGTGAATTAGTATCAATTGAACGTTGAGCTTCTTCACCAGCTGCAACTTTAGCATACAATTGTTCAAATACAGGAGCAGTTGCATCGCGGAAAGGTTTTCTCCAGTCTAATGCACCACGTTGAGCTGTAGTTGAAGTATTTGCATACATCCAATCCATACCATTTTCACCAACTAATTTAATTAATGACTCAGTTAATTCTTCAACTGTTTCATTGAACGCTTCAGAAGGAGAGTGTCCATTTTTACGCAATACATTGTATTGAGCTTCCATAACACCAGCTAATGCACCCATAAGGATACCGCGCTCACCAGTTAAATCTGAGTAAACTTCTTTTTGGAATGTAGTTTCGAATAAATAACCTGAACCAATACCAATACCAATAGCTAAGCAACGCTCTTTAGCGCGACCAGTTGCATCTTGGAATATAGCGTAAGATGAATTCAAGCCTTTACCTTCCAAGAATAAACGACGTAATGAAGTACCAGAACCTTTAGGAGCTGCTAAGAATACATCAACATCAGCAGGAGGTACAATACCAGTACGCTCTTTGTAAGTGATACCAAAACCATGAGAGAAGTATAATGCTTTACCTTTAGATAAGTGTTTTTGCACAGTAGGCCATAAAGCGATTTGCGCTGCATCACTTAATAAATACATAATTACTGTAGCTTTTTCTAAAGCTTCTTCAGGTGAGAATAAAGTTTTACCAGGTACGAAACCATCAGCAACAGCTTTATCATATGATTTAGATGGAGAGCGTTGACCAACGATTACATTAAAACCATTATCTTTTAAATTTAATGCTTGACCAGGGCCTTGTACGCCATAACCAATAACTGCAATTGTTTCGTTAGCTAAAATTTCACGTGCTTTAGCTAAAGGAAATTCTTCACGTGTAACAACGTTTTCTTCAACACCACCAAAATTCATGATTGCCATAAATTTAACCTTTTTAAATCTATAATTAATTCTAAAATAATTCTACGAAAATAGATATTTGGGCATTATTTTATCATATCTGAAATAATTTAATTTGTGATATTTCTCTGGGTTATATAGTTTTGCAATGAAAATAGCTCACAAAAATTGTGAGCTATTTTAGTTACTTCATCATGTTAGAAGTGTTTCTGATTCGCTACTCGTACTTCGCAAACTTCAACAATTTTATTTAGTTGATTAGTTAGCTTTTGAATTGAGTGATCATCGCTATAAACGATAACTGAGAAATACGATAGGGCATCTTGGCCGCTAAAAATACTCATTTGGTCAATATTGACACCATAGCGTGAAAATAATCCAGAAATTCTTTGTAATACACGTAGTGAGTTGCGCGTCACTATGTTTATGATATGCATATCGTGTGCATGATTTTCCATTTATTACATGTCCTTTCTAAGATAATCTAATTTCATCAACTGCAGAGCCTGCAGGAATCATTGGGAATACTTTTTCACGTTTTTCTACGATTACTTCTA
>RXKI01000121.1:0-11464 GCA_003962895.1 Neisseriaceae bacterium | reverse complement strand
TGCTGCGTCTAACTCTTCTGGCTTAGAAACTTGTTTGGCTTTGATGCCATAAGCATTTGCAAGAGCAATAAAGTCAGGATTAACTAAATCCACAAAAGAATAGCGTTGCTCATAGAACATTTCTTGCCATTGACGTACCATTCCTAAATAGTTATTATTTAATAATAATATTTTTAATGGAATTTTCTCTTGTTTAATTACTGCTAATTCTTGGATATTCATTTGAATACCACCATCACCAGCTACACAAATTACTTCGCGATCTGGATTGGCAACTTTAGCCCCTATTGCAGCAGGCAATGAGAAACCCATAGTCCCTAAACCACCAGATGAAATATGTGATTTTGGTTTTTGGAATTTGTAATAACGCATAACCGTCATTTGATTTTGCCCAACATCTGGTACAACGATTGCTTCACCACTGGTTTTGCGTGACACCACATCCATAGCACGAGACATTCTGATTACTGGGTTTTTATCGCTTAACTCTTCTTTGATTACTTTGTCATTCTCTTGATCATGTAATTTTTTAAATTTAGCAATCCAGCTATCGTGCTTGTCATTAGGCTGAATAAAGCGCGCAAGATTAGTAATGGCATATTTAGCATCAGCTAAGACGTGCATGTAACTACGTACGTTTTTATTGATTTCGGCTTTATCGATATCAATGTGAATTATTTTTGCTTGCTTAGCATAACGAGCTAAATTACCAGTAACACGGTCATCAAAACGCATACCAATTGCAATAATTACATCAGCTTCATTAGTTAAAATGTTTGGAGCATAATTACCGTGCATACCTAATAAACCAGCAAAGTATTCATGATTTGATGGAAAATTATGTAACCCATGTAATGTACACGCTACAGGAATTTTTGATTTTTCAGCAAATTTAACTAAGTCTTCTTCAGCATTAGCAATGCCAACACCGTTACCAGCTAAAATCATCGGACGAGCTGCATTATTTATTAAATCAGCGATTTCAATAAATTGCATATCTGAGTGTTTACGCGGTGTTTTATCATGGCGTGGCACATGTGGCTCATATTTTTTAAATTCCATCATTCCAGCTTGAGCATCACGTGTGATGTCAACCAATACAGGACCAGGGCGTCCATCATGAGCATAGTAAAATGCTTTAGCAATAGCTGCAGGTACATCTTCTGCACGAGTAACTTGCGTATTCCATTTTGTAATTGGAATAGTAATACCAACGATATCAGCTTCTTGGAATGCATCGCTACCGATTAAATGGCTAGCTACCTGACCTGTGATACAAACTAATGGAACTGAATCAAGCATAGCATCAGCAATACCGGTAACTAAGTTAGTCGCACCAGGACCAGAAGTTGCCATACATACACCAGTTTTACTGCTTGATTTAGCATAGCCTTCAGCTGCCATTGCCGCACCTTGCTCATGGCGAACAAGAATGTGACGGATTTTGTCTCTATATTTATGTAATGCGTCATAGGTAGGTAAAATTGCACCACCTGGATATCCAAATACTACTTCAACATTTTCGTGAAGAAGTGATTCGATAATCGCCTCGGCTCCAGTCATTTTCATTGTCACCTCCTAGTTTAATTTATAATTAGTTTCAATATATACGGTATTTGTCGCATTTGCTAGTGCTTTAAGCGCAGACATTTCAATATCATCATCTAATGCAACACCAGTATATCTAGTGCCATTGTATTCTAAAATGATTGTAGATTCACACATTGCATCGATGTCCAACCCTGTTGAACGTGAGTGATAATCTACAAGTTTTATATTTGGCATATATTCAGCGATTGCATTATTTAATGCGCTTAGTGCTGAGCCTTTACTCTTATAAGTAATATCAAGATTTATTTTATCAAAAAATCTACCATCAAGGTGCACTGTAGTTGTATTATCTTCGTTTTTCGAATATGCTACGTGCGCAAGTTTAATTGGTGAACGATAAAATTTATAGCCATCTAATAGCTCTTCATCTGTAATACCTTTGCGTCTATCAGCAAAATGATCTTTGATAGCTTGGCAAATTTCTGCTTTTTCTTCATTAGTGCAAACATAATTAAATTTATTGATAATTTGCTGTGCGTGATTCCCGCCACTTAATGGTCCAAAAGCAAAGCTAATTTCACTACCAATATCACGAGGATCAAATGGTTGGTAAGCTAATGGATTTTTCAAGATAGCATTTGTGTGTCCACCTGAAGTGTGATTAGCTGCATTTTGTCCAGTAATTGGGAAGTGTGGTTGACGTGGCAACATATTTTCAGCAATGAAATCTGAAATTTCTTTGATATGGCTTACATCAATATTTGTATAGTATTCATCTTGTAGGTTTGGTTGGCTACCAAATTGTTTGATAATCATAATACATTGCTCAAGTGCTGCATTACCAGCCCTTTCTCCAATACCATTGATACAACCTTCAATTTGACGGGCAACTCCACGCGTCACGCCATTGATACTATTTTGTACCGCAAGACCAAAATCATTATGGCAATGCATTGACCAAATTACTTCACGTTCTGGAAATTCTTGTTCAATTATTGCTTTGTGTTTTGCCATGTTGTTGATGAAATATTCTTCGCCTTGTAATGCAGAGGCACCACCAATAGTGTCAGGGCAATTAATTACTTTTGCACCAGCTTTAACCGCTTGACGGATAACATCTGTTACGAAATCAAAATTCTCACGCTGTCTTGAGTATCCCTCAGGGCTGAATTCAACTTCAAAACCTTTGTCAGTCATGATTTTGATAAGGCGATATACTGTATCAGCAATGCCTTGTTTGTCTTCTGCAAATTTACCTAGTGATGCAGGCATCAATTCAGGGTCAACTGGCACATAGATATGAATACGTGCACGACCAATAGCTAAACTTGGTGCCAGAGCTTCCATCGTTTTATGCACTTGGTCTTCGCGTAGTTGACAAAGTGATGAAATAATCATCGGCGATTTTCGTTCCGCCATGTTTTTTGAGATTTGATTAACAATGGCAAAATCAGTACTACTAGCTGATGGGAAGCCTGCCTCTAAAATATCTATGCGTAATTTATGTGCTAATTCTGCATATTGAATATTTTCTTCAAATGACATTCCAGCACCAGGGGATTGTTGTCCATCTCTAAGTGTAGTGTCTAGTATATAAATTTGTTTTTTTGCCATTGTGTAACCTTTATTATAGTCTTATAGACGATTAATTACTTGGTTAGTAAATTCAGTTGTACCAACTTTGATTTCATGAGTTGAATTAGTCATGATATCACCAGTACGGTAACCATCGATAATCGTTTGTTTAACCGCATTATTAACTGCATTTGCTTCATCTAACATATTGAATGAATATGCAAGCATTAATGATGCTGATAAAATTTGTGCAATTGGATTTGCAATATCTTTGCCAGCAATATCAGGAGCAGAACCACCAGCTGGCTCATATAATGCCAAACCAGATGCGCTGAAACTAGCTGATGGCATCATGCCAACAGAACCAGATAATACTGATAATTCATCAGATAGAATATCACCAAATAAATTTGAAGTTAAGATAACATCAAATTGCGCTGGATTTTTGATAATTTGCATAGCACAATTATCTACTAGCATATCACTATACTCAACATCTGGATAGTTTTTAGCTACTTCACTAACCACTTGGCGCCATAATTTTGACATAGCCATTACGTTAGCTTTATCTACTGAAATCAATTGTTTTTTGCGTTTACGCGCAACATTGAATGCATAATCAGCAATTGAACGAATTTGCTCTTCAGTGTACGAACCACTATCAAATGCAAAACGTTGTCCATCTTTTTCAGTTAAAGTGTGCTCACCAAAATAAACGTCACCAATTAATTCACGGAAGATAACGATATCTAAACCATTTTTTAATAATTCATGGCGTAGTGGCGATAAACTTGAAATTTCCGAAAACAAAGCCATTTGACGTAAATTGATATTGAAACTAAATGCTTTACGTAAAGCCAAAATTGATTTAGCTTCACAGTTTGCCCATTTTTCTTCATGTTGTTTATCAACAGGTCCACCAACTGAGCCAAATAATACGGCATCTGATTGATTACAAATATCAATAGTTGTCTGTGGTAAATGTTCTTTATGTACATCGTACGCTGCACCGCCAACTAATGCTTCTGTGTATGCGAAGGTATGATTAAATTTTGCGGCTACTTTATCTAGTACGCGTACTGCCTGAGCCATTACCTCAGGACCGATTCCATCACCAGCTAGTAGTGCAATTTTTTTGTTCATATTGGGTAATCTCCGTGTTTAATGAAAGTAAATAGTCTAAATCGTCTAGACCATTTATTAGGCAATGTTTTCTGAATGAATCGTACTCAAATGTATGAGTGTCACCCGCAAATGTTACCGTTTGTTTTTCTAAATTTATATCTATTTTTAATGTGCTATCAGCTAGGGATAAATTAATCCATTTTTCAATAGTTGCTTCAGGTAGTGTGATTAATAAAATCCCATTTTTAGCAGAATTATTCAAGAAAATATCGCCAAAAGAGCTACAAATTACTACTTTAATTCCGTATTGTTGAATTGCCCACGCTGCATGCTCACGTGATGAGCCGCAACCAAAGTTTGATTTAGAAATCAAAACTTCGCCATTAGCGTATGCTGGCTGATTCAAAATAAAATCAGGGTACATTTGGCGTAAGTTTGAGAATAAATGCTGACCAAAACCTTCTTTACTAACGCTTTTTAAGTGTTGAGCAGGGATAATCATGTCAGTATCTACGTTATCCAAATTAACTGGAATTACTTTACTAGTTATCGTGATAAATTTTTCCATTATAGATCTCCCTCACTTGCGATATATCCTTTAACAGCGCTTGCCGCAGCAGTCTGAGGAGATGCCAAATGAGTAATGCTGTTTGGTCCTTGACGACCAATAAAATTACGGTTCGATGTACTTACGCAACGCTTACCTTCAGGTACTTTGTCTGGGTTCATCGCCAAACACATTGAGCAACCCGGCATACGGAAATCAGCACCAGCATTTGCAAAAATAACATCAAGCTTTTCTTCGCGTGCTTGAGCTAAAACTTGCTCAGAACCAGGTACAATGTACATCGTTACATTACTTGCAACTTTGCGATTATCTAATACTTTGGCTACCGCGCGTAAATCTTCGATGCGTCCATTGGTGCAACTACCAATAAATACGAAATCAATTGGCGTGCCAGCAATTTTTTGTGCTGGTTGTAGCTTGGTGTATGCATAAGCTTTTTCAAGTGTTGGGATATCGCCACCATCATTGATTGTTGGGATTGTTTTATCAATCGCAATTGCATGCTCTGGATTAATTCCCCATGTAATCATTGGTAGTGCATTTTCTACATCTACGATAACTTCTTGATCATACGTTGCACCTTCATCAGTTGTTAGGCGTAGCCATGCTTGTTTTGCTTTTGTAAAATCATCACCTTTTGGTGTGTATTCACGACCAGCTAGGTAGGCAAAAGTTGTCTCATCTGGAGCAACTAGACCTGCGCGAGCACCACATTCTATTGACATATTACAAATAGTCATACGCTCTTCCATGCTTAGTCCACGGATATATTCGCCAACGTATTCAATCACGCAACCTTGTGCGCCACCGATACCGATTTCAGCAATTAATTTCAATACTGCATCTTTAGCTGTAAATAACTTACTTGGCGTACCTTTAAATTCAACTTTAAATGTTTTTGGCTTATCTTGCAAAATACAATTAGTTGCCATCGCATGAGTAATCTCAGATGTACCAACTCCAAAAGCCAACGCACCGAATGCGCCATGAGTAGAAGTGTGCGAATCACCACAAATAATAGTTTTACCTGGTAGTGTGAAACCAACTTCTGGTCCAACTACGTGAACGATACCTTGGTGTTTACTCTCGATATCGTAAATTTTTACGCCAGTTTCTTTACAGTTATTACGTAGCGTATCAACTTGAGTGCGTGCAATACTATCTTGAATAACTGCACGGTTTTTATCAGTTGGGATAGAGTGATCGATTGTTGCTAAGATATTATCTTTGTTGCGGATTTTGATACCGCGTTTTTTAAGTTCAGCAAATGCTTGAGCTGAAGTTACTTCATGTAACAAAATTCTATCGATGTATAGTGTGTCAGGAAATCCAGCTGCGCTTTGTACAACGTGCTGTTCCCAGATTTTATTAATAATATTTTTTTTCATTTTAAGTAAATCCAAAAAGGTTGGAAAATGTCGACAATTTTACCACGCAATGCTGCACTGCGTCAATTTGCTAGGCCATTATCCACAATCATTTATTTGTTTGCTAAATGATTAATTTTAAGCGTACGATATTATATTGCACCGCGCTGACAATTTTATTGTGAATAATTAATTTATTTTACTGTTTATTAGCATATAATTGCGCACAATTAAAATATAACGGAATAAAATTGCATGAATATAGATATTTACGACAAGCAAATACTTGAGCTGCTCCAAGATAATAGCAAAATCAGTAATCAAGAGCTTGCAGAGAAGATAAACCTGTCGGCATCAGCATGTCTGCGTCGTGTGAAAGTGTTAGAAGATAATGGATTTATTGATAAGTATCGTTGCATACTAAATAATAAAAAACTTGGTTTGGGGTTGATGGTCTTAGTGTCAATCTCAATGGATAGCCATACACCTGAACGGTTTGAGATTTTTCAAAAAGCGATTGTTGCTGTGCCTGAGGTAATTGAGTGCCTAATTATCACGGGACAAAGTGCTGATTACCAGCTAAAAGTATTGGTGCGTGATTTGGAGCATTATCATAAAGTATTACTTGAGAAAATCACAAGGATAAAAGGTGTGACAGGTGTGCACTCCAGCTTTGTTTTAGATAAGGTGATCGAGAATCGGGCTGTTCCAATTTATTTGGTTTAAATGACTGGGCGTAATATTTTTGGAGGTTGTCTTTGTGAGTTGTGGTGTGCGTTTTTATGGCAATATAAATTAAGGGAGTTATCAATATGAATATGAATTTAAAAGATTTAGGTGCTGCGCTGAATTTAATCAATGGTGCAATAGGTTATGCTCGAAAGCACAATAGCCAGAAATTTATTAATCGTGTGAGAGATTGTACATCAGAAGAAAATATGGAGAAACTGTGTTTGATACTTAAAGATTCGTCTCATCATTTACATGATGATGTGGTTGTGATAGCAGAGTCTTCGTTCAAAATAACTTCAGATTTACATAATAACTTACTGGCAAACATTATGAAATACGCCATAATAAATGAAAGAATGGATTACATGCACAGAACATTTATGATGTTCTCGCAGTTTGCGATTAAAGAGGATTATGTAAATATTATTGATATTGATAATGCTATTAAAAGCGGGTTGATTTACTACAAGCAAAATTATGGCTATAAAACTTTAGTGAGTAATCCGATTGAGTGGGACTATACGATAAATTAATTAATTAATTCTGGTATTTTGGATGTGAATTACAGTGGAGGATTTTGTGGTGTGGGAGGTGCAAGAAAAGATTTTAATAAGGTTAATGATTTTTTTGATAGTTTAGTAGATTGTATTAGTGGCGTTCGTAACAATGTATGATCTCTATAAGTATTGGTCATTTTAATGCTTTTAAGGTAGTTATTTAATGTGTTAATGAGGTGTTTGGTGATGTTGAATACTTGACAAAATTACTCGGTTAATATAGAATCACTATATAGAAAATAAAACTAATCATAACTGAATACGTAAGCGTAAGGGGATAGCGTGAAACTGACTACTAAAGGCAAGTTTGCGGTTACTGCATTGTTAGATATCGCGATTTATTGCGATGGCAATACTAAGCCAATTACGCTTTATAATATCAGTGAGCGTCAAAATATTTCTTTATCTTACCTTGAGCAACTATTTGTAAAACTTAGAAAATCAAATATTGTAAAAAGCTTCAAAGGTCCTGGTGGTGGTTACGTGCTTGGGCATGATTTAGCCAAGATACCTATTTCAGATATTATCAAAGCAGTTGATGAAGATATGGATGCGCGTACTTGTCGCGGTGATAAAAATTGTAAAGATAATGGCAAGTGTCTGACGCATGATTTATGGGCTGGTTTGACTAAAGAATTATATAACTATTTGGATAAAATTACATTGCAAGATTTGCTGAATAAAGCAAACAAAAAAGATTTACAAGAAATTGTATTCTGCCGAACATAGAATTTATTAGAAAAATTTAAGGATACTTAATAAAAATGACAATTAAACTACCTATCTATTTTGATAGTGCTGCGACAACAAAACTAGATCCACGAGTACTAGAGCGTATGATGCCGTACTTAACTGAAGTGTATGGTAATCCTGCATCTCGTTCGCACTCGTTTGGTTGGAGTGCTGAAGAAGCAGTAGAGAATGCACGTAAGCAAGTTGCTGATGCTGTTGGCTGTGATGAGAAAGAAATTATTTGGACATCTGGAGCGACTGAGTCAATTAACTTGGCATTAAAAGGTGCGGCACAGTTTTACAAAGATAAAGGTAATCATTTAATTACGATTAAAACTGAGCATAAAGCAACGTTAGACACAATGCGTGAATTAGAGCGTATTGGATTTGAAGTTACATACTTAAGCCCAGAAGATAATGGATTGGTGAATCTTGAAGTCTTGAAAGCTGCGATTCGTCCAGATACGATTTTGATTTCTGTGATGTATGTTAATAATGAAATTGGTGTAATCCAAGATATTCCATCAATTGGACAGATGTGTCGTAGCCGTGGAATTATTTTCCATGTGGATGCAGCTCAAGCTGTTGGCAAAGTTGATTTTAATTTATCTGAACTTGAAGTTGATTTAATGAGTTTCTCATCACACAAAGTATATGGTCCAAAAGGTATTGGCGCTTTGTATGTACGTAGAAAACCTCGTGTAAGATTATTGCCTTTAATTCATGGTGGTGGTCATGAGCGTGGGTTTAGATCTGGTACATTACCAACACATCAAATAGTTGGAATGGGTGCTGCATTTGAATTTGCAAAACAAGATATGGCAACAGAATTACCGAGAATTAAGCATTTACGTGATAAGTTACAAAACGGCTTATGCGAAATGGAAGAAGTGTATGTGAATGGTGACTTTAGTCAACGAGTACCGCACAATTTAAACATCAGCTTTAATTTCGTTGAAGGTGAATCATTGATGATGGCAATTAAAGATGTTGCAGTATCTAGTGGTTCTGCTTGTACTTCTGCTTCATTAGAGCCATCATATGTATTACGTGCTATTGGACGTAATGATGAGTTGGCGCATAGTTCGATTCGTTTTAGTATTAGCCGATTTAATACTGAAGAAGAAATTGATTACACAATTCAATTGTTGAAAGATAAAGTTACTAAATTACGTGAATTATCCCCACTTTGGGAAATGTACAAAGATGGCGTTGATTTAGATAGTTTTACTTGGAATTCGCATGATGATCATCGCGATGTTATTTTGCATAATTAAAGGAATATAGTATGTCATATTCAAATAAAGTGATTGATCACTATGAAAATCCACGTAATGTTGGAGCTTTAGATAAAAATGATAGTCATGTAGGTACTGGCATGGTTGGTGCTCCTGCATGCGGTGATGTAATGAAATTACAAATTAAAGTTAGTGACTCTGGTATCATCGAAGATGCTAAATTCAAAACTTATGGTTGTGGTTCAGCTATTGCATCATCGTCTTTGGTTACTGAGTGGCTAAAAGGTAAAAACCTTGATGAAGCACAAGCAATTAAAAATAGTGCAATTGCTGAAGAGTTAGAATTACCGCCAGTTAAAATTCATTGCTCGGTACTTGCCGAAGATGCAATCAAAGCAGCGATTGAAGATTACCGTAGTAAAAATAAATAAAGAGAGATTAAAATGTCTGTTTCAGCTACTACTGCAGCAGCAGAACGCGTAAAAGCTTTTTTACAAAAGCGTGGTAAAGGTGTCGGCTTACGTCTGGGGGTTAAGACTTCTGGTTGCTCAGGTCTTGCTTATAAATTAGAGTTTGTTGATTCATCTAATGAAGATGATGAGCATTTTCAAAGTAATGGAATCGATATTTTTGTTGATCCTAAAAGCTTGCAGTATTTAGATGGTACTGTGCTTGACTATACCAAAGAAGGCTTGCAAGAAGGATTTAAATTTACCAATCCGAATGTAAAAGATGAATGTGGCTGTGGCGAAAGTTTTACAGTATAATAACCACTATGATGATTTTGTTAGCCCCAGTTTGATGGGGCTTTGTTTATTTTGTTAAGTTGAAAAATGAATAAAGATATATTAAAATTGGACTACTTTACATTGTTTGAGATACCTGTTGGTTATCCAATTAATCGTGCTGAGATCCAAGAAAAAATGCACCAATTGCAACAGCAGTATCATCCAGATAATCATGCAGCTGATGCTGAAAATAACGCCTTTGCAATTGCAGCATCAAGCCAAATTAATCATGCATATAATACTTTGAATGATCCACTAGAGCGTGCAATTTACTTGTTGAAGCACTTGGGCGTAGAAGTTGATTTAGTTCATGATACTAAGTTTTCGCATGATTTTTTATTTAAACAAATAGAGTTACGTGAAGCAATTGGTGATGCTGAAGCAAATGAAGATATTGATGCTCTTGAAACTATAGAGCAAGATTTGAAGCAAGAATTTAATCAATTAGAAAAACAAATTACAGATAAATTTGCTAGTCAAGAGTATGCGGATATTATTGAATTGATAAAGCAATTATCATTTTATAATAAATTATTGAAATTAGTAAATGATACTTTGTGCAGTTTATAGCACATTGAGGAATAAGGATTATAGATGGCATTATTACAAATAGCCGAACCAGATATGTCTGGTGTACCACATCAGCGTAATGTGGCAATTGGCATTGATTTAGGTACGACAAATTCATTGGTTGCATCAATTAAAAGTGGTGAAGCTACAGTATTGGCAAGCCATGATGGTGATAAATTAATCCCATCGGTAGTGAATTATGGTGAATCTGAAATTAAAGTAGGTATTGCTGCAAATAAATTACGTGTAAGTGATACGGCAAATACGATTGTATCTGTTAAAAGATTTATGGGTAAAGGCATGTCTGATTTAGATACTGCTATTCGCTATCCATATAAATTTGTTATGCAGAATTCAAGTATCCAGATAAATACTCGTCAAGGTATTAAAGACGCGGTGCAAATTTCTGCGGATATTTTGACTTATCTAAAAAATGTTGCGGTGGAGTCATTAGGTGAAGAGCCAACAGGTGTTGTGATTACAGTGCCTGCATATTTTGATGATGCACAGCGTCAAGCTACCAAACAAGCTGGTGAATTAGCTGGGCTAAATGTACTTAGGCTCTTAAATGAACCAACTGCAGCAGCTATTGCGTATGGACTAGATAGTAAAAGCGAAGGTACGTTTTTAGTCTACGATTTAGGTGGTGGGACATTTGATG
>RXKI01000106.1 GCA_003962895.1 Neisseriaceae bacterium | reverse complement strand
ATGCAGATGGATATCATCAAGCAATCCAACAATATGGATATCAAAAGACTTCTGAGTATCTTGTTTCCGAGCCTGTGCAGTCACAGTCAGCAAGTAAATAATCTAATCATTTTTTTTGAATAAGGATTCATAATGTTAGTATATTACTTAATACTAATTCCAGTATTTCTTGGTGTAACTTTCTTGTTTTTGAGCTACATATTAACTAAAAATGATTTTAAAGATAAGTAAGATTTTTTGTCCGAGTGGCGAAATGGCAGACGCACGGGACTTAAAATCCCGAGACTCGAAAGGGTCGTGTGGGTTCGAGTCCCACCTTGGACATTTGATTAAACAGGAAACTGTAAATCTATTAAATTTTCTACATTTCTTATAAAATTAATTTGTTCCCCCATTTGGGTCAACTCTCCTCTCCACACTGCACCAGATACTGGATACCAATGATAATGATAATGGTATACTTCTGCGTCGGGGTAATTAATATTTAAGTATTTATCCATAGCAATCTCCCCTGTAAGGCTGGAAGATATTTCCTTCTCAGAAATTTCAGGTTCTGTTACACATTTTTCTAAAAAATTTCTTTTCCAAAAAGATGCTTGTTGACTAAATTTCCATTCACTTTCTTTATTGTATTTTAGTATCCTTTTATTGTTAAATACAAAATCTGTTGAGTCTAATTTGTAATAAGCAGGCATGTAAGGAGAAACTCTTAAAGAATCCCAATTATTTTCAGAAATTAAATTAAATAAACCTAAAAACAAATCTTTTGGCATATAATCAGTAAGCCAAAAATCTTCTAAAAGGTAAAAGATATAGTCATATTGATTCAAATTTTTAAGAATTGTCTTTAATCTTTTAGAATGACTCCCTTGTCCTGTTTTTAATTGTTTAAATCCTTTTTGATCTATATCTAAATCTTCATTACAAAAATATACATCCCAATTTATATTCTTATCCCAATACTTATTGAAACTCCAAAAAAAACTATCCCAATGCTTTTTATAAGAATCACAAGTTTGGATAACTACACAGCCATTTGCTCTTCGAATATCATTTGAAGAGAGAATTTCTTTTTCCAATTTGGGTAATGTGATTGAAATTTCCTGTTGTCTGTCATGTAACATATATGGTCGCCTTTTCTCTTTTCTTCAAAACTAATTTTTATGTTTTTATTAGATATATTTCTCATGATATCTAAAGATTCTAAAATAGAGCAAGAATTTTCTCGTCCTCCTCCAATATTATAAAATTCTCCTTTTCTTGGAGATAAAATGTAATTATGAAAAGCATTGACAAGATCAAAAGCGTGAATATTGTCTCTAACTTGTTTCCCTTTAAATCCATATATTTTATATTCTTGTTGTTTTAAAAAAGTTTTACATAAATAACTTAAAAATCCATGTTGTTCAACGCCTTTGTGTGTTTTTCCAGTTATACAGCCACAGCGAAAGCAAACTGTATTCAACCCATAATACTTGCCATATTCTTGAACTATTACATCTGCTGAGAGTTTATTTGCCCCAAAAGGAGAATGTATAGTATTGTCTATTGGACAATTTTCGTCTATCCCAAATTCTTTAAAATCATATCTTTTAGGAGTTTCGTAAATTTCATAAAGAGTGTTAGGATTTTCTCCATAAACTTTATTTGTACTAGTGAAAATAAAAGAACAGTTTGGGGAATGTGTTCTCATTGCTTCTAGTAAATTCATTGTTCCTAAAGTATTTATTTCAAAATCTTCATAAGGAATTGAAGATGATTTTTCATGAGAGGGCTGTCCAGCACAGTGTATTATGACATCAGGTTTGACTTCTTTTATTGTTTTAAATATTAAATCTTTGTTTCTTATGTCCAAATTGAGATGTTTATAGTTTTTTAATGAACTAAAAGAAGAAATGTCATTAAAAACAGATGCTTTATCTCCAAAAAGATTTTGTCTGTAATTATTGTCTATTCCAATAATTTCGCAAGATAAATCAGAGAAGTATCTTACGGCTGTTCCTCCGACTAGTCCTCCACTTCCTGTTATGATTATTTTCATACAATAATTGAGTTATAGTTTTAAAAAATAAATTGTAGAATCAAAATGAGATTCATTTACTTGTTTTAAAATAGAAACTTCATATCTATTAAATAATACTTTTTCAAAGAGGTCTTTTTGATATTTTCCAAAAGTTTCTTTATTGCGAAAAAAATCAATAAAAATTCCATTTTTCGTATAAAAATCTAATCTATCAAAAACTTCTTCCAATCCTTCTTTTGTGGGAGGGAAACGATAACTTATATTTGATCTTTTCAACAAACTATGATTTTCTTCTTCTCCTATTGGCTTCCAAAGCCAATGGATTACGGTTAAAGCAATTAAATAATCAAATTTTTTCTCTTCCTCTTTGTCTAAATTGATAATCATATTATCATTTCTAAAATTAAATTTATTTTTAAAATTTAATTTATTAGCCTGCTCTAATGCTTCTTTAAGAGTTTCGTTTAAAAAAGGAATTGCCCCATATTCAGCAGCAAGCCAAGAAAAAAAACCAGCTCCAGAACCTACGTCTAATACTCTTTTATTTTTAAAAAGACTTTCAAAAAAAGGAGAAAGAACCTTTCTTTTTGTATCAGTATAAGCCCAAGTTTCTACATTTTTTTCATCTTTGATAAAATAATTTTCAAATCCAAATTTTGGAGCTATCATTTTTTCTTTTTTTTTATCTATAAATAGCATAGGAGCCTTTATGAACCAATTCGACAGTATTTCTAGTATATATGATTTAATCCATCAGGATAAAGATTATCAAAAAGAAAGTGAAAAGATAATAAAATTAATTTATGAAAATCACAAAAATCCAAAAAAAATATTAGATGTAGCGTGTGGCTCTGGCTCTCATTTGAGTTTTTTTTCCAAAAAATTTGAATGTCAAGGAATAGATTTGTGTGAAAATTTAATTAAAGTAGCACACAAAAAAGGATTAAAAGTTCATAAAGAAGATATGTCTAATTTTGAGCTTAATGAAAAATTCGACATAATAACTTGTTTGTTTGGATCAATTGCTCATAATTTGAGTTTAAAAAAATTAGAAGACACCCTATTGTGTTTTAAAAAACATTTAGAAAAAGACGGAATTGTAATTATAGAACCTTGGCTATTTGAAGGGCAATTTAAAGAGCAAATTGCAAAAAGAAATGTAAATGAAAATATCAATATAATTTCTAAAAATACAATAAAAAACAAAATTGCAAATTTAGATAAAACATACAATGTTTTTGGAAAACAAATAAATTCAACAATAAAAACATTTTGTTTTTCAAAACAAGAATATTTGAATTCAATAATCAACTCTGGATTTAAATGTTTTCATTTAAATATAAATCTTGATTTTAAAAATGGAATTTTTCTTTTAAAATGTTAAAAATACTACCAAATATAAACTGGTTTTCAAGCGAACAAAACTGGATAAAAAACAGAGAAAAATCCTTTTTTAAATCGATAGAAGAAGTTGAACAATTTCATCAAATAGCTTTATGCAAAAAAAATTTAAATATACAACCAAGTTCTATCCTACCACAAAAAAAAGAAGTAAATTCTAAAAATATATTTCGCTCTGGCACTACTTCCGTAAGCTCTAATAGAGAATATCACTATTCAGTGCCAGAGTTTGATATTATGAATCAACATCATATTTGGAAAATTGAAAAAATACATAATTTAGAAGAAGCTGGGAATGTGATATGGATAGCAGCATCTTCTTATGATTTAAAAAAAGACAGTATCTATGGTCCATCAAATTATATTGCAACAGGAAAACAAAATCAAACTTATAACTTAATGTATAATCAAACTTATAACAAAAAAGATTGGCAACATAATTTAAATCTATCTTTAAAATACAACCCAAAATTTGTAAGAACTTCTCCGTCTACAATAGAAGCAATTTATTATTATCTAGGAAAAGACTTCAAATTCAACTGCCCAGTAATTTTAAGCGAAGAAACTCTTCATGATAATATAAGAGAAATGTCTGACAGTCTTTTTACTAAAACAATTGACAAAATGGTAGGATGGGATGGGTGTTTGGGCTGGTATGAATGTAATTATAAAACAAAACATATATACGACGAATTTTGTTATGTAGAACAACTTGAAAATGATTTTTTGGCTGTGACTGATTTACACAATAAAAGCATGGATTTTACAAGATATCTAATTGGGGATAGAGGAAAAATCAGTAAAAAAAAATGTAACTGTGGCATCTCTGGATATTACTTTAAAGAATTTGAAGGAAAAACTATAGAATGTATTTTATCTAAGGATAAAATTATCCCTGGTAGGTTTATCTCAGAAAAAATTTCAGTTTTGCTTAGATTAGGATATGAATTTTTAGGAGAAGAAATAATTAAATTTGATGATGTCGTTTATAGAATTAGACAATTAAAAAATAGAGATATTGAATTTGTATATTCTTCAGAAAAAGAATTTACAGAATGTCAAAAATCAAAAATTAAAGAAATGTTAAAAAAACTAACAAATTGTGAAGTATTTTTCACAAAAGAAGATTTTCCTTGTTTTCAAAGAAAAAAGAAAAATTTATTCATAGAATCAGAATGTGTTAGAGACTTTTGGGACAATAAAAGGATATGAAATAATTACTCTCGGGTTTTCAGATTCTTGAATAGTGGTAGAGTGTTCAAAATAATCTGCCTGAAAGATAATTAAGTCTCCTTTTTCAACATGAAAAATTTCTCCATCAATAATTGGAAATCCTCCTTTTTCAGAACTTGCAAAAACATTAGCTCTAAAGTGGTCAAAATTTTCTACACTTGAATCAACATGAGATTCTACATAGCCATCTTTGAACATGATTCCTCCTAAGCTAGTAGCTGGCTTCCTTTCAAGCTCATTTTGAAAGTCAAATTCATCTCTAATAAAATTTCTAATTTCATAAAAACAAGAAGGAATATTTTCTAATGGTTTTAAAATCCTATTATCAATAGGATTCCAAATAATATTGTCTTTGTCAAAAATTCTATGCCCAGCTAGATAATTATTTTTGCTCCAAAGAGTCATTTTGTCTTTGTTATATAATTGCAAAATCCAATCAAATAAAATTTTACACTCTTTGTTTTTTACAAAATTTTTTACAAGCAATGGTTTTTGGTTTGAAATAATTTTCTCCTTGAAGTATAATCATTTTACGCTATTTTCTTAAAAAGAAAGACAAAAAATGCAAAACGAAGAAGTAGAAAAAAAAGAAAAAATTGAAATTCAAGGAAAAAGTAAATTTGAAATAAGCAAGTCAGAAAATTCAGAAGAATCAATAGAATTGATAATTGATCCAAAAAAAGAAGAAAAAGAGCAAACTTTTTATAACGGTAAATTAGTAGATGCAGGAGGATGTGGAGGATTGGAAGCTTGAAATCGTGGGCGTTGGCTATCAGGCGACGATGGCTGGCTTGACGATCTTCTCATCTCTTTTTCACTAAAGGTCACTACTGAGATTTTGAAATGAAACCTTCAATTTATAACAAAATTGTTAAATATAAAGAAGATTATTTGGTATTTAACCAAGTAACTGGGGCTTTGCTGAAAGCAAGTGAAAAATCTACAAACAAGATAAAAAAAATATTTGAAGGAAAAATAGAAGACGAAAAGTTACAAAAGCAATTGATAGAATTAGGATATTTAATAGCAGATAAAGAAGACGAAAGAGTTCGACTAAAGAAATTATACGATGAAAAATCAAGCAACAATTTAAATAAACATTTATATATTACTGTAACGGATAGATGCAATCTAGGATGCAACTATTGTTTTGAAGAAAAAAATCAATGGATTAAAATGTCTCCAGATACTCAAGAGACCCTTAAGAAGTTTATTTATAACTTTCTCACAGAAACAGAGACAAAACATTTCGGAATTGGGTGGTACGGTGGAGAACCAACTTTAAATATTCCAGCAATAGAAAATTTATCAAAATACACGAAAAATTTATGCGAAAAATTAGGAATATCATTTTATCAAATGATGATTTCTAATGGAACTACTTTTACAGAAGCTGTGACAGATAAAATAATAGAGCTAAATATTGATCGGGTTCAAATAACAGTAGATGGATTTAAAGAAGATCATGATTTAAGTAGACCTTATTTAAAAGATTTAAAAATAGAAGAAATGAATGATGCTCAAAAAAGACAGATATCAAAAATAAATTCATCTCTTTTACTTCCTATTATTGGTCAGGAAAAACATTCAAGAAGATCATCTTATGATGACATATTATCTGGATTAGAAAGATATGTAAAAAAAGGAGGGAAAGTATCTCTTCGAATGAATGTTGACGAAGAAACAATTGGTAGAATTCATAATTTATTAGATGATTTATTAAAAAGAGGATTGTTTGAAAAAAATGAAAAAGGAGGATATGTTTATGCATATGCACATCCAATTTATGATGCAGGAGGATGTTCTACAACTAACGAAGAAGGTGGATGTGCTAGTTGTATAGTCAAAACTATGAAAATGGAGGTTTTTTCAAATAAAATAGAAAAAATAAAAGATTGGTATAATAAAAATAATATAAAATATTTCGATCATTCTGTAGAGATGAAATTTACAGGAGAAACTTGCACAGCTAATAAAAAATATGAGTATGTAGTCAATCCAGATGGAACATTAACAAAATGTACTCATCATGTTGGAATGCAAGACAAAGTAATAGGAAATATCAAAGATTTAAAAACCAACCCGGATGAAATTATCTGTGATGAAAATTTGAAATTCAGTGCTTTCAATCCATTTAAAGATGAAGAATGTTATAATTGTGAGGTTTTGCCAATTTGCATGGGAGGTTGTAAATCTAACAATAAAGCAGGAGAGTCTAAAAAATATGATGCAGGGTGTATTCCAACAAAATTTTCTTATGAAAAAGATATAATAAGACTTTATGAAAAAAAGATGTCAAAAGAAGAAGTTCAAATTGAATTCTTAGGAAAACATTCTCATTGAATATGATTAAAAATTCTATAATAATAATTTACGGAGATGATAGGAAGAAAAATTTATTTCAAATGTTAAGATTTTTGATAAAAGACAATTGGGTAGTAGAAAATAGTGAATTGATAGTAGTAGCTCAAAACAGCGAAGTTGATTTATTCGGATTTAAAGAAAAAAAACTTATAAACTGCAAAGATGAAAAATATCGTAGAAACAAAATGATTAACAAGGGAGTATTAGAAAGTAAAGGAGAATTACTTACAATATTAGATAGTGATAGAATTTTGCCAATAAGATATATCAAAAACATATATTCTTTCATACAAGAAAATCAATGCGTAACAACAAAAAATCTTTGGCAAATGGAGAAAGAATTCTCCGATGAAGATATAGAAAAAGGAAATTACAGTTCTCGACAAGATTTTAGATCAGAACAAAATTGCCAACATAAAAAAGGGACTTTCTCTGGTAATACGGTGCTGACTAAAAAGTGTTTTTTGGATTGTGGGTTAATGGATGAATCTTATGTTGGATATGGATATAATGACATTGATTGTTCTAGAACAATGATTAAAAACAAAAAGGAAATGATTTTTTTAGATGATAAAGAACTTCATTTATTCCATGAAAAAAAAGAATCAGAAGAAGAAGTAAGAATTTCGACCGTAAAAAATGGAATAAAATATTGTAAAAAATGGGGACTAAAACCAGAAGATTTACTTATACAAAATGGAAGAAAAGTAAATATAGATGTAGAAAAAGAAATTAAAAAAATAATTTATTTCACATGAAAAAAGAATATTTAATTTATGTATCTAGAATGAAAGAAGAACCTTGGTCTATTTATTGCAAAAAAGACAAAACATATGTCACAGTAAAAGAAATTGAAATAAAAACCATTTCAAAGACGGTCAATAATGCAAAAGAAATTTTTGAAAAAGAAAAAGATATAGAAAAGAAAATTGGAAGTAAACCTCCACAATTTGTTATAAAAACAAAAGGCACATTAAAAATAGAAAATTCAAAGGCAACAATAGAATGATAACATACACAAGCGGAGAAAACAAAAAAATAATTTCTTTAAGAATACAAAGAATAAACGAAGAAACAGTAGAAAAATTTGAAAAAGCAATATCAGATGCACATCAAATAAATCAACCTATAATGCCAGTTTTAATAGATTCTACAGGAGGTTGTGCTTACTCTTTGCTTTCTATTATAGAAATGATAAAAAAATCAGAAATAAAAATTGCAACAATTGTAGAAAGCAGAGCTTTATCTAGCGGGGCTGTACTTTTTACTTGTGGACACCAAAATTACAGATACATATCAGAAAACGGAATTGTTATAATTCATGATGTAAGATCATCAAACTCTGGAAAAATAGAGGACTTAAAAGCAGATATAGAAGAAGCAGAAAGAATAAATAATATTTTATTTGAAATAATGGACAAAAATTGCAGACAAGAAAAAGATTATTTCAAAAAGCTAGTTCATCAAAATTCACACGCAGATTTACATTTAAATGCAGAAGAATGTTTAAAACATAACATAGCAAATCATATCAAAGTTCCAACATTTAAAATAAAAATAAAAGCAGAATACGAGTTAGAGTAAACGTTTTTACTATTTTGGAAAACGCAGTATAATCCAAATACAACTTTTTTTGGAGAAAAAAATGCAAATTTGTAAAGACAGAAAAAAGGCAATTGAATCTCTCTCTCAAGATCAAGTGAAAAAAATCACAAACGAGATGAAAGGAATCATTAGAGGAAAAATTACTAATGTTTCCAGCACAAACTCTGTCTTTCAAGAATTTATTGATGTTGCAATCGTATTATCTAAAGACAAATTCTTTAAAAATAAAAATATCAATAATGTAACCTCTGCTTTGCTGGATTTGATCGAGAATAAGAAAATTTATTTTGGAATTAGCGATCATGTTCCAAATGTTATTGTTGCCATCGTCCCACAGAAAGATGGAAATCCCTATCTTACAATTATGGCTCCTTCAAATTGGCCATCATTACTTAGAGACGACCCAGATTATCAAATGGGCACAGTAGTTTATATTTCTTCTCATTGCAAGGATTTTGCTAATGGAATTGACTTGAAAGAAGAAAGCGAAAAATCTCAAAATAGAGCAATGTCTTATGAAGTAGAATTAATCAACTACTTAAAAGAAAAGAAAAAAGAAATCAAGCTAAACGAATACCAAGAAGAGATTTGTAAAAAGTTTCCAAATGGACATTCTTCTTGTGATTGTCACTACTAGGAATTTCAGATGTTCGCAGTAGTGGCTACAGACGGAGAACTAACAAGTAAGAATATAAAAGAAGAATGTGTAAGAGAAAAATGGATTTCAATAGTTTCTTATAAAAACAATAATAAAACAACAATTCCTGTTTTCTTTAATGAAAAAGATGTAATATCTTTCTTTAAAAGAAATCTGCCTAAAAACTGGATAAAAGGAAGCGTCAATCTTACTGAGTTAGAAATAGACTGGATGTTAAAAAAAGGATGGCAAATAGAAGAAATGAGATTTGCTAAAAAAAATAGATAAAATAGAAATTGAAATATTAGAATTAACTAACGTTCCTAACTATATTGAAACCAGGTTGACAAAAAAATGAAACCTTTCAAAAGTCCGGCAGAACTTACCGACGAAGAAATGTTTCTATCTGAAGATAATTTATTGAAAATAGAAGAATTAAAAAATTTAGGCAAAGCAAAACAAAAAGTATTCCCTCAAAAAGAAAATGTAATTTTTGAATTTACTTATGAAGAATTTTACGATAAATATCTAAACTCTTATAGAGAAGAAAAAAAATGGCGAGATGGACAATATTTTTTTAATTTATTGCTACTATACAGACCAGATTTGGCAAGTATAATAAGAGGCGTCGAAGGGATTGACCCATTTCATAGAGATGATCTAATCCCTACTTGTGCCGCTTGGCTAAAAGAACATTGGCAAAACCCCCTAAAAGGAAAATAAAATGCTTGCAGAAGTCCCAGATATGTTTTGGCTTAGTCTCAAAGGTTCTGTAACTTTTGGGATGCTCGGGATTTTTCTTTTGATTGCAGGATTTAAGCTATTCGACTTAATCCTAACAAAAGTTGATTTTCAAGAAAAGATGCAAGAAAATGCAATTGCCTGTGCAATTATAGTTTCGTCTTTCATTTTTTCTCTTGCATATATCATTTCTTCTGTGGTGCAGTAATGCAAATTCCAATATGGAAAGAATATCTAATAAAAGCATCGATCAAAGTGCCTTTATTTATTCTATGTATTTTCGTCTTTGCTTTTTTCTTTAGATTAAACGAAGGCAAAGAAATCAAGGGAAAAATTATAGAAAAAGGACAAGATGGATGCTATATTAGAATTGAAAATTATCCTGATAAAATTTGGTTAAAAGAGACTAAGTATTTCTCTTTAAAAGAGAACGATAGTTACTCTATATTTAAAAAATCCATTTGGAGAGAATTTGTTGATATTTTAATGATTGTTGCTTTCATCTTTTCATTTGCTTTAATATCAGGTGCAATTGATGGAATTTACGAAAGGAAGTTTCAAACATGAATGAATTGTTTGATAAAATAGAATCTACAAAAAGCCTAATAGAAAAGATAGAGAAAAAACAACCAGCCATAAGAAGAAAAATTTATATAAAGAACCTTATCAATAAAATAAAATCATTCTTCAAAAGAAAAACAAGATGTCATTAACAGTAGAACAAAAAGACGTTGTAAGAAATATAATAAAAGGAATACCATCGAATCAAATAACAACATTAGGAGGCTATGCAGGTACTGGAAAATCTACTATAATCAAAATTATATTGCAGACAATGAAAAAAAAAGGATTTAATTTTATTCCATGTGCTTATACTGGAAAAGCTGCTAATGTTTTGCGTAAAAAAGGAATGGAAAACGCAAATACAATACACAGTACAATTTACCAAACATATGTAAATGAGCAACAAGAAGTTTTTTGGGATTTAAAAAGCAAAAATCTCATACAACAAGAGATAGATGGATTTATAATTGATGAAGCATCTATGGTATCAAAAGAAATTCATGAAGATTTAAAACAATATGGATTACCAATAATTTATGTAGGAGATCATGGACAACTAGAGCCAATCGGTGCAGCCAATTTTAATCTAATGTCAAATCCTATGTACACTTTAGAACAAGTCCATAGGAATGCTGGTGAGATTGCCTTTTTCGCTAATCATTTAAGAAATGGAAACATAGCAGAAAAATTTGATGGCGGGAATAAAGTAAAACTAGTTACTAATTCAGTAGTGAAAAGTAATCATTTAGCCGAAGTAGATCAAGTAATCTGTGCTTTTAACAAAACTAGAGTAGAATTAAACGAAAGAGTCAGAGTTGAAAAGAAAATTGAACTTACATACATAGCTAAAGGTGAGAAAATAATTTGTCTAAGAAATAATAGGCAATTAGGTCTTTTTAATGGAATGCAAGGGATTGTAAAAAAAGTATTAAAAGATTCAAAGTTCACCTTTGTTTCAGATGGATTTTTATATGAAAAAATCCCATATATGGAAGACCAATTTGGGCAAGTAAATAATCAATTTAAATTTTCAGAAACAGCCAATCCTTTTGATTATGGTTATGCAATAACGTGTCACAAAGCACAAGGCGATGAATGGAACAATGTAATTGTTTTTGAACAACCTTGTGATAAATGGGATCATACTCGTTGGGCTTACACGGCAGCTTCTAGAGCTAAATTTGAATTGATCTGGGTTCAATCTGCTCGATTTACTCCGAGTTACTTGGATTAAAAAAGCATCATGGCACAAAGGAGATTTTTGTCATGAGAATTGAGTATATTTCAATTACAAATCACGCTTTAAAAAGATGGATACAAAGAGTAGGACCAACTGATCCTAAAGTAATCATTGAAATTATAAAAAATGCAAAAGTAGCAGAGAAAGAAGATTTATTTTTAACAAAGACTAAAAATACAACATATCTTAAATACGAAAATAACATAATTGTTTTGAAAGAAGAAGAAGAAAAAGGAAAATATACATTTGTAACAATAGTAAAACAAGATTATAAAGAAAAAGTTAATTTTAGACGATCAAGAATGAAAAGAAGTTTTGATTTTTCCTACAGGAGTAAAAAAAGTAGAAAAGATCATAAAAAAGAAAAACAAAGAAACTGTAAGAAGAAAAAAATAGGAAGAGAAATCGCTCCAGAAATTTCTGAGTTCTACGAGTAAAGGAAAAAAATGAATTATCAAAGACCCGCAAATCAAAAACTTTTAGACCCAAAAGATATTGAAAAATACAAAAACGCTCTTTCAAAAGTAGAAACTGCCGCTCCGGCTGTTACTTTTAATACAAAAGTAGAAAAAATAAAACAATTAATAAACAAGATTGAAAAATTAAAAAAATCAATCTCAATTAGAGATTTATTTTCAATTAAAGATCAAATGATTAATGTAGTAAAATATCTATCTCCAAACACAAATGTAGAAGATATTGATTTAGGAAATGCATTCTATTTATTTAGCGAAATCATAAAAAGATCAAATATTACAAAAGAAATGTCATGTCCAGAAAATATTTACATTTCATTGGCAAATATCGAACTAAAACTAGAAAAAACATTCGAATAATGAAAATAATAAAAAACTTTTTGAAAAATCACAATATAGTAGAAACTATATCTTATTATGATAAACCTCTTATCTTTATTGTAAAGTCAAATAGAAAACTTTATTATATTCATTGGGAAGATATTCAAAATAATGTAGATTTTTATTTGGTGAAACCAGTAAATAAAAAACAAATAAAAAATTTAAAAAATAACAAGATAACAATTAGAAAATTATTTCAAAAAAGAGGTGAATTGTTCATTTGGAAGATTGGCAAAGAAGAAACTCTTTACCAATCTTCTTTGAAAAATCATATAAATGAAATTCCAAATGTTTTTCTAAACCTCAGCAATTAATTCATCTTCATTCCAAAGAGAGTTAAAACTATCTACATATATAGGATTTTTGTTTAATATAACTCTCTTTATAGATACTTTTTGCAAAATACCTTTATCCGCTTTTTCTTTAATATAAAGAGAATCATTTACATTCCATTTATGCTCAATAGGGAGAGGAATTATAGCTGATGATTTTAAAAATTCAGCTTCTTCTTTAGAAACTAATTCTCTCTCTGACCAAATAGAGTTATTGGAATCTACATATAAAGAATTTATTCTATATATAATCCTAACAACTATAACTCTTTCTAGTATTCCAGCTTCTGCTTTCTTTCTAACATACAAAGATTCTCCAATTGACCACTTAGCTTTTTGAACTAAATCATCATCAGTGTCAAACTTCTGATTAAAAACTACAGGAATATAATTGCTAACTAAAAGTTCAGCATCTTCTTTTGTTATCAAATCTTTTTCTTGCCATATAGAATTAAAAGAATCTTTATAAATTGGAATTTCCCAAATAGTATTTAAAAGAACTTTTTTAATAGAAACTTTTTCTAAAATTCCTTTTTCTGCCTTTTGTTTTATATATAATACTTGATTTACAGCCCATTTCCATTTGCTTACTACCGTGTTATTGCCTAACTTAGAAGAAGAATTTATTCCAATTGGCCAAATAGGATTAGTAGGAGACAACTGACCCATGTCAGATTCATCTTCTGCTGAAAAACAATCAAATATTACACTTAAAGTATGATTTCCTGTTTCACTTGAATCAAACGAGTTAAGAGAAATAACAAAACTAGCATTTAAATCACCAAAATCAGAAATATTATTTATTGGATACAAATTCAATAAATTTTCTAAATCAAACAATCCTAAAGAACCATCACTTATAGAAGTATTATACAAATACAATGCTAAACTAATTTCTCCAAAAACAACAGATGAATCTATTGAATTTAAATATAAATTAAAATTGTCTAAAAGAGAAATATCACCAACATCAGAAGTGCTTTCTATTGAATTTAAATATAAGTAACTTTTTAAATAATTTAATCCTAATTCTTCTAAACTTAGAATAGGACTAATATTCAAAGATAAATCTAAATAACCAGATGAAAAATCTTCTCCTGAAGGAGGTGCTTCTAAACTTATTTTATTAGATAAAGAAAAATCTCCAAAATAGTTATTTGAACTTATAGAAAAAACACTCAAATCAAAACACAAAGAAAAATCGCCAAAAGATTCTTGACTAATAATAGAATTCAAATAATTTTTAAATAAAACAAAATGAGAAGATGCACTTTCAATACTTTCTATTGATTCTAAGTTAATGTTTTCATTCAAAGAAACTATAGGCTGTTCTAGTTCTTCTCCAGAGCTAATACCAGAACCAGTTAAGTAAACATTAACAACATTAGTTCCAAGTGCTTCTCCAGAACTAATACCAGAACCAGTTAAGTAAACATTAACAACATTAGTTCCAAGTGCTTCTCCAGAACTAATTCCAGAACCAGTTAAGTAAACATTAACAACATTAGTTCCAAGTGCTTCTCCAGAACTAATTCCAGAACCAGTTAAATAGGAAGCAAGAACATTAGTTCCAAGTCCTTCTCCAGAACTAATTCCAGAACCAGTTAAATAAGAAACAAGAACATTAGCCCCAAGTGCTTCTTCTGTGCTAATTCCAGAAAAAGAATAAGAAAGAAAATAATCATTTATACCAAAATCTTCTTCTCCATAGATAGAATTTAAATCTAAGTTTAAAATCAAAGATAAATCGTCAAAATAACTTAAATTTAAAATAGAAATTAAATAAACCTCTATGGGAGTTTGTATGACATTAGTTCCTAATCCTTCTTCTGTGCTAATTCCAGAACCAGTTAAATAAGAAGCAAGAACATTAGTTCCAAGTCCTTCTCCAGAACTAATTCCAGAACCAGTTAAATAAGA
>RXKI01000093.1:7564-23025 GCA_003962895.1 Neisseriaceae bacterium | reverse complement strand
TTGCTACTACTTAATATTCTGCGAACTTGAAAATCAACAGAGTATTTTTGTTTAATAGTTTCTTTAGCGTGCTTAATCTGGTCAAGTAAAGCCTTACCAATCCCACCAGGACCAATTAATCCCACAGAAATAATTTGCTCTGACAGGTAGAAACCAGCATGCGATGCTTGTAATGCTTTATTGATATCACTACGATTAATTACCACGGAGATATTACGCTCTGATGAACCTTGGGCAATCGCACGGATATTAATTGATGCTTTAGCTAAAGTTTCAAAGAACTTGCCGGCAACACCAGGGTTACCAATCATTCCATCACCAACTGCAGCTAAGATTGCACACTCATTATCAGCAGAGATTTTACTAATTTTACCAGTTTCTAATTCTGATTTTAATTCTGAACGTAAGCCCTTTAATGCTTTATCGACTGATTTTTTAGCAATTGCGAAACATAATGAATGCTCAGAACTTGCTTGTGAAATAAGGATAACAGAGATATCGTGGCTATACATTACGTTAAAAATGCGTGCTGCACTACCAGAAATTCCAGCCATTCCAGCACCTTCGATATTAATCAAAGAGATATCATCAACGTAAGTTAAACCTTTAATTACATGTGATGTGCTTGTTGTATCATTGGTAATTAAAGTACCTTTTTTCTGTGGGTTGTAGCTATCTTTAATCCACATTGGAATATTTGATTCTTGAACTGGTGCTACAGTAAGAGGATGTAATACACTTGCACCAAAGTATGCTAATTCTAATGCTTCTTTATATGAGAGGTGCTCAATAGGGAATGCTGATTTTACTTTAGCAGGATGTGCAGAATAAATACCATCAACATCTGTCCAGATAATTAACTCAATTGCTTTAAATAGTTTTGCAAAAATTGCGCCTGAGAAATCGCTACCGTTTCTACCTAATGTAGTGCGTTTACCTTCTGGATTTGAAGAAATGAATCCAGTTACAACTAATTGATCAAATTCTTTATCAGAAAAGTAGCGATCTAATGCTGTTTGACTTTTTTCCCAGTCAATTTGCACATATCCATCTTGATTAAATGAAGTTAATACATTTGTTGCATCTAGATATAATGCTTTGGTGTTTAGTGCAAGGTACGCAGTTAAAATTTGTGCAGACCATTGTTCACCATAGCCAGATACATAATCAGAGATCTCTTCTGAATATGTGCCTATGCGTGTAACTGTATCAAATACTTGTGCAAGTACTTTAAAATCTCGTGATAATACATCAAATAAACTTTGACGCTTATCTTCAGGTAATAAATCACAAACAATTCCCTTGTGGAGCTCTTCTAGTGAGGTTAAATCTTGTTGCCAGTATTTGCTGTCACGTGCTGAATTTAGCATCGCAAGTAATTTGTTTGTGGTTCCCTTAGTTGCTGAAACTACTACTACTTCTTGTTTGCCAGTTAGTATCTTTTTTACTTCTTTAAAGCGTTCGCTATTTGCGACACTTGAGCCGCCAAATTTATGGACTGTATAATATTTGCTCTTTAATTCCACGATGTTTATAACCCTTATTTGTTTGTACATACACCAAATGGTGTTAAATAAAGCATTTATTATAGCATAAATTATTGCTATATTGCGATGCAATATCTTTGTTGCATCGATGAAGTTTTGCCATGTACTGTGTTATAATAAAGCACTTTCTTTTTATGGGTGCAGAAGTGAATACAGTTTCAAACTAAATTACATTTTTCTTGGGTTTTAGGACTACAAGAGTGTTTTTATAACTTAATGAGTTATCTGTGTGGCTTATTAATTTGTTTGAAAGTTTATCGCTTATGCATTCACCAATCAAAATATCAGATTTATCTTTATCTGCAAATAAAAAAGAACTATTCTCTAATTTTTCATTTTCAATACAATCAGGACAAAAAATTGCGATTATTGGCAATAATGGCTCTGGCAAAAGCTTACTATTAAAATTATTGGCTGATCATGACAGCTATCCTTATGAAATTCGTTCTGGTGGCGACTTATTAATTGGTTATGTTCCTCGGCTTGTTTCTGAGAATGAATCATGTAGTGGTGGTGAGAGGTTTAATAAGGCTTTATCTCGAGCATTGTCTGTATATCCAGATTTGTTGTTATTAGATGAGCCTACCAATCATTTGGACGCTGTAAATCGTAGTTCGTTATTCAATTTAATGAAACATCGCGCAATAACCCAAATCATAGTGAGTCATGATCCTGAGTTATTGCGGTTGGTTGATGTGATTTGGCATATCCACGATAATAAAGTAGATGTTTTCAACGGTGGTTATGATGACTATTTGGCTATACTTGAAGTTAATAAGAGCAAATTAAATGCAGGCATATCTGAGTTAAGGCGGGCTAAGACAATACAGCATGGAGCGCTAATGAAAGAGCAGAGTCGAGCTAGAGCGAGTCGTGAGCAAGGTGCTAAAAATATTGACAATCGCAAATGGCCAACAGTTACATCTAAGACTAAGGCTACTCGAGCAGGAACTACTGCGAGCAAAAATTTAGCAAAACTAAATAGTCTTAGGGTTGATATTAATAAGCAACTAGATGAAATTTGGACTCCTGAAGAGATTTCTTATTCATTTAATTTGTTAAGTATTCGACATAATAAACCTGTTTTAACTATTCATAATGGAAGTTGTGGATATTTGGATTCAGTATTTGAATTGCAAGAAATTAATGTTAATTTGTTTGGTGGCGATAGATTGGCAATATTAGGTAAGAACAGTAGTGGTAAATCAACGCTTATAAAAGCCATTTTAAAATATGAAGAAATCTGGATTGATGGAGATTGGATTGTTCCTGCAGGTGATAAAGTTGCTTATTTAGATCAGCATTATAGTAACCTTCCGAGTAACATGACGGTGATTGAATATGTTTCTTCACTTTGCCATTTAGTGACTTTGAAATGCGAGCGTTTTTAAATAAATTCTTATTTAGAAAAAATGAAGAAGTTTACAATAACATAGGTAATTTATCTGGTGGCGAGAAGGCGCGGTTAAGTTTGGCAAGCTTTGCTTTGAAGAGTTATGATTTATTAATTTTAGATGAGATCACTAACAACATTGATTTAATTACACGTAACCATATCGTTAGTGTGCTGAAAGAATATGCTGGTGCTCTGATAGTTATAAGTCATGATAAGTATTTTTTAGATGAGTTGGGTGTTAATGATTATTATAGACTATAACATTAAAATGTGTGTTAAGTGCTAGCAAAATATGACTAGATTTGGTGTGTTTGTGAATTGACTTATTGCGATGCAATATTTTGGATGTTGGGTCAATGATTCTAGTATAATAGATGGTTTTATAAAAGATTTTTTAAGTGATAGTTGAAAATGTTTAGAGTATATAATTTTGCAGCTGGTCCTGCGATGCTTCCTGAAGAAGTTTTAGTGCGTGCACAACAAGAAATGTTAAATTGGCAAGATACTGGTGTATCGATTATGGAAATTGGTCATAGAACTACGACATTCCAAGACATGCTAAATAAACTTGAAGATAAAATTCGTAAATTAATGCATGTTCCGGCTAATTACAAAGTATTGTTTTTATCTGGTGGTGGACAAGGGCATTTTAGCTTTTTGCCGATGAATTTAACTGGTAAGAATAAAAAAGTTGATTACATAGTGTCTGGTACTTGGTCTGAACGTGCTGCTAAATATGCTAAACGTTATGCTGATGTAAATATTGTTACAACGGCAACTTTAGCTAGCATACCTGATGCTAGTACTTGGAAATTGTCTAATGATGCTGCTTATGTATATTATTGTCCAAATGAGACTATTAATGGTATTCAAATTCATGATGTACCACAAACTAATGGGATTCCGTTAGTTGCAGATTTTACTTCTAGTATTCTGTCAGAAGAAATTGATGTAAGTAAATTTGGTGTTATTTTTGCTTCAGCTCAGAAAAATTTAGGGATATCTGGTATTACATTGATTATTATCCGTGATGATTTATTAGATCAAGCTCAAGAGTGTACTCCAGAAGTATTTAATTATAAAACTCAAGCCGAGCAAACGTCATTATTAAACACAATACCAACTGTACCGGTGTATATGATGGATTTAATGGTTGATTGGATTATTGATTCTCAAGGTGGACTGAAAAAAGTTGCTGAGAATAATCGTCGTAAAGTACAAAAACTTTATGATTGCATTGATAATAGTAATGGTTTTTACACTAATATTATTGATAAAAAATATCGCTCATTAATCAATGTACCGTTTACATTACCAAATGATGAGCTATTAAAGCATTTCTTAATTGAAGCTGGTCAAGTTGGTTTGGCTTATTTAAATGGACATAAATTGGTTGGTGGAGCGCGTGCTAGTTTATATAATGCCATGCCAGAAGAGGGTGTGGACAAATTAGTTGCATTTATGAATGATTTTGCAAAACGAAATACGAAATAACTAGACGGTAGACTATTTAAAAAGATTATATTATGCCATTACAAACCTTTGTTACGAGACTAAAAAACATTGGGTTTAAAGGTGATATTTGCCTTGATACACCAACTCGTTTACTGAATGCTACAGATAATAGTATTTACGAAGTTTTACCTCAAGCGGTTGTGCAGCCTAAAGATTCGCGAGATGTTGAGTTACTACTGCAAACAGCAAATACAACTGCATACAAAGAATTGAAGTTCTGTGCTCGTGGTGGCGGTACTGGTACCAATGGTCAGTCACTAACTCAAGGTATCGTGATTGATTTTAGCAAATACATGAATAAAATCATTGATGTAGATGTTGAAAATAAAACTGCACTAGTAGAGCCTGGTATGATTTTAAGTGATTTGAATCGTCATCTTGCTCAATTTGGGTTGTTTTTTGCGCCTAATGTGTCAACGGCTGATAGGGCAACTATTGGTGGGATGATCGCAACTGATGCTGCTGGTAAAGGATCTTTGATTTATGGCAAGACATCAGATCATTTAAAAGGTTTACAATTCTATTTAGCTGATGGTACTCACATTGATACTATACGCAATCACTGTCCTAATGAGATTGAGCAAAATTTAGTAAGTATATTAGATCCAGTGCAGGATGAAATAGCAAGAGTTTTTCCTGAGATTAAACGTCCATTATCTGGCTATGATATCAAGCGTTGTTATCAAGAAGGCAAAGTTAGACTCGAATATTTAGTTGCTGGCTCGGAAGGTACGCTTGGGTTAGTAACTGCTGCAAAAATCAATCTTTTGCCAATTCCAAAATTTAAAGCTTTAATGGTCGTTCATTATAATGGATTTGTTGAAGCACTTCGAGATGCTGAATTTTTAATTAAATTTCAACCGCTTGCAATTGAAGCAATTGATGAGAAAGTGCAAAAAAGTGCGCAGACTTTACCAAATTGGACTGAATTAGCTAAGTTATTAGACTGTGAAGGTAAAAGCTATATTTCTAATTTTGTTGAGTTCGTTGCCGATACTGAAGATGAGTTAAAGGCCAAATTAACTGAAGTAACAACGGCATTAAATAATCGTAATTCAATTTTTGTAACAGTTAAAGATAACGTACAAATTAATCAATTATGGTCAATTCGCTCATTAGCTGTTGGTTTAGTTGCAAAATTACCAGGTGCACGTAAACCAATTGCTTTTGTTGAAGATGCGATTGTACCACCAGAAAACTTGGCTGATTTTGTTGAGGAATTACAAAGTACTCTAGATAAGCAAAGCTTTACATATGCGATGTATGGACATGTGGATGTTGGGTGTATTCATGTGCGCCCAGCATTAGATATGCAACAAACTGAAGATAGAGCACATATTCGTCCAATTACGGAACAAGTGATTCAGCTACTTGATAAATACAATGGTATCTTGTGGGGCGAGCATGGTAAGGGCTACCGTGGTGAGTTTGTTCCACATGTGTTTGGTGAAAAACTTTATCCAATTTTATGTCAAATTAAACAATTATTTGACCCAACAAATAAATTTAATCCAGGTAAATTAACCGCACCAAGCGTTGAGATAAAATTACAGCGAATTGAGGAAATTCCAATGCGTGGTCAATTTGACCAAGTTGTATCCGAAGAATTACAAAAAGATTACGCAAATGCAATGCTGTGTAATGGTAATGGGGCATGCTTTAATAAAGAACCAAGCAATGTAATGTGTCCGTCATACAAAGTGACTAATGACCGGATTCATTCACCTAAAGGACGTGCTACATTAGTTAAAGAGTGGCTACGTAATAAATCAACAAACAATCCTCAAACTAAACAATCGGCACAAGAAGCTTATGATGCTATCATGGGGTGTTTAGGCTGTAAAGCGTGTTCAGGTAAATGTCCAACACAAGTTAGTATTCCAGATTTACGGACTAAGTTTTTAGATGCTTATCATAGCGAGTATAAAAAGCGTAAATTACGTGATGTGATTATGGGTAATGTTGAGAAGTTAATTCCTGTTGCGCATAGTTTTAAAAAAATATCTAATTCAAGCGTAGCTAGTAAATTATTATCATTACTTGGAATTAGTAACTTACCTAAATTTGAAAATGAAGAGAGTATTTCTGATTATGTGCATAAAAATAAAATTGATGTGCTAGATGAGTACACTAATGTAATCGAGATGCCAAAAAATTCAGTTGTAATTTTCAGCGATGTTTTTAATGGTTATTTTGATACGATTGTTATCAAATCATTTATTGAAGTATTAAAGAAAATTGGATTTATACCATATGTAATTTTGCCGCGAGAAAGTGGAAAAGCATTAATCTGGAATGGCTATATTAAAAAATTTAAGCAAGCAAGTTTTGATTTATCTGTACTATTAAACCCACTGTTTATGCAAAATAGACCTGTGATTGCATTAGATAATACAATTACCACTTTGTTTAGTGATGAAACAGTTAAATTTGCACGCCAATTAGTTGGTAAAGTACAATCTATATCAGCATTTTTATCTACTAATTTAGCTAATCAGACGAATGTGTCTAATGTAGAAGCTAAGTATAGATTATTGACGCATTGTACTGAGCAAGCATTAATACCAAGTGAAGCTAGTAACTGGCAGAAGATATTTAAAAATATAAATGCTGAACTTGAAGTAAAAAATTTAGGTTGTTGCGGGATGGCGGGTACTTATGGGCATATTTCGGAAAATTCTGATAATGCACGCAAATTATATGAAATGAATTGGCAAAAAACGATGCAAGATGAAGCTAAGATTAACTTAGCAACTGGCTTTAGTTGTCGTTCGCAAAGTAAAATTTATAGCAATAGAATATCTCACCCGATTGAGATAATTAATCAAATAATACAATAAAATTATAAGGAAATAATTTACTGTGGAAAATAAAGTTTTAATTATAGATTTTGATAGTACCTTTATACAAGTTGAAGCGTTAGATGAATTAGCTGCTATCGCTCTTGCTGAGCAAGCTGATAGCGAAACTGTTGTTGAAAAAATTCGCCAAATTACTAACCAAGGTATGGAAGGTAAAATTTCACTTAGTGATAGTTTAGCTAAGCGTATTAGTTTATTAAAAGCCAATAAAAAACATATCGATGTGCTAGTTGAAGAATTAAAACAAAAAATCACACCATCATTTAAGCGTAATAAAGAATTTTTTGAGAAATTTGCTGATAATATTTATATCGTATCAAGTGGATTCAAAGAGTATATTACGCCAGTAGTTACTGAGTTTGGTATTAAACCAAGTCATATATATGCAAACACTTTTGAATTTGATGCGGCTGGTAATGTGACTGGACTTGATGAAAATAATTTATTGTCAAAAGATCAAGGTAAAGTAATTGTAGTTAGCACATTAGGCTTAGCTGGTAAAACTATCTGGGCTGTTGGTGATGGTATCACTGATTACGAGATTAAATTATACGGTGCAGCGAATAAATTCTATGCTTTTACTGAGAATGTTGCTCGTCCATCAGTTACCGAAAAAGCAGATGTAGTTATACGTAGTTTTGATGAATTTTTGTATATGCATGATTTTCCACGTGCAATTTCATATCCGCGTAATCGCATTAAAATTTTATTACTTGAAAATGTACATCCAAATGGTATCAAGATGCTTGAACAAGAAGGGTATTCAGTTGAAGTAGTAAAAGGTAGCTTGAGTGAAGATGAATTATGCGCAAAGATTAAAGATGTTGCTATTTTAGGTATTCGTTCAAAAACTACGGTTACTAAAAAAGTCTTAGACTCAGCTGAGCGTTTATTATCAATCGGTTGTTTCTGTATCGGGACAAATCAAGTTGATTTAGATTATGCGACACAAAAAGGTGTGTGTGTATTTAATGCCCCGTATAGCAATACGCGTAGTGTAGTTGAGCTTGTACTAGGTAGCATTATTATGCTTATGCGTAAAGCAGTTGCTAAGAATGCGATGTTACAAATTGGTAAATGGGATAAATCAGCAGATAATTGCTATGAGATTCGTGGTAAAAAGCTTGGTATCGTTGGTTATGGAAATATTGGTTCACAGTTATCAGTATTAGCTGAATCTCTTGGTATGCAAGTTTCATACTATGATTTGACTGAGAAATTACAACTTGGCAATGCTAAGAAGTGTGATACTTTAGAGGAGCTTCTAGAGACTTCAGATATCGTTACGTTGCACGTGGATGGTCGTAAGAGCAATGCTAATATTATTGGTAAATATGAATTTAGCAAAATGAAAGACAATGTGATTTTCATTAATTTGAGCCGTGGTCATGTTGTTGATATTGATGCTATGGTTGATGCGCTTAATTCAAAAAAAATCCTTGGTGCTGCTGTTGATGTATTCCCATACGAGCCTAAAAATAATCAAGAAGAATTTTTAAGTCCATTACGTGGTTTTGATAATGTGATTTTAACGCCACACATTGGTGGTAGTACTGAAGAGGCTCAATTAAATATTGGTGAATTTGTTGCTCGCCGTATGATTAATTATGTCAATGCAGGGGATTCAACACAAAGTGTTAATATGCCAAATATTCAATTACCAGAATTACGCCGTGCGCATCGTCTAATTCACTTACATCATAATACTTCTGGTGTATTGGCAAAAATTAATAGTGTATTGGCACAGCATAAAGCAAATATTCTTGGTCAATATTTGAAAACTAATGAGCAAGTTGGTTATGTAATTAGTGATATTGATGTAGAATATGATAAAGAAGTTATTTCTGAGTTGAAGAAAATTGATGGCACGATTAAATCACGTGTTCTGTACTAATTTCTTACTCAGTAGATAAAGAATAATGCAACTTACTTAAGTTGCATTTTTTTATTCATTTGCTACAGGTTGAGATGGTTTACTCAAAAGTAATTTAACCAGTTTATTATTACCATAATATGTATTTAATGCAGATAGTATTGCATATGGTACAACCATAATCCAGTACAAAAATGCCAAAGATAAGAACATTGTACCAGTACCAGGTTTTAATCCAGTTACTGAGCTTATAATGTCTTTATGTTGAATAAATTTTGCAACAACAGCCTCTTCAATTGCCATTAAGACTATAACCATTAATACATACAAGACTGAACGACGCAATATATGTACAATTAGAGTATGTCTATTAGAAAATCTAATTGGGAAGATTGTTTGGCTGACAATTAGGAATTTGGCACAAAGAGCTGCTTTAACTATTCCAATTAACATAATTCCACTTGTGACATCATCTGCTACTTTGAGTACAGCATAGTGAAAGTAGTCCAGCGCAATAAAGAAAACTGTAAAATAAGTTGTTAAAATTAGTCCACGATACATTTCATATTTTAATCTAGTAAACATTAATATCCTTGTAAATTACTTGTGATGATTTTATATAAATCAACCAAATGGTTAGATAGGTATAAAAAATATATTTATACCTATTATTGATTAAGCTAGTTATTATCAGGGTATAGACTAGGTAACGTAGATTTATCTTTTCTAGTAACAGGATTTTGAGAATCTATTTTAGTGATTAAAAGAATCATCTCAGCAAATTTATCAAACACTTGCCTATTATATAGTGCTGATGATAACTCATTTATTAACGTAGCTAGTTCACTGCTTTTAGCATATTTATTTATTTGGCTAATTGAGTAAATTTTTTCTTTATATTTTTCATTAGCCCAAGAAATCAATGCGTCATTTAGTAAATGAATATCTTGCTGAGCACAAGCATCATTTATACTAGATTTAATCTTTGTTTCTAATATAGGCTGATTTGATGCTTCTGTAGTAGTGTCCAATTCGCTAGATACTGCAGAAGGTTTGCTTCTATAGAAAAGTTTAAATAATATTAGTACTATCACTAACCCTAAAATGGCGCAAGCAACATATATCCAATAATTAATTTTCTGAGTACTATCTGATGCACTACTATTTGTTACGTTATCGGCTAATTCAGACGATGCAGTAGGTTTCTGTTTGGTAGCTCCAGTCACATTAAAAATTCTCTTTGGAATAGCTATGTTACTTTCTTTATTGGCAGTTAAATTCCACCATGTAATATTTATCGCAGGAATTACCATTTCACCATCATGATTAGGTATATAAACTATTTTGAATGATTTACTCCCAATAGTTTCGCCTGTTTGAGTGTTGGTAACTTTTTGTCCTTTTTCAGGGTAGATATTAGCACCAGCAATGCTTTCAAACTCAAGTTCAGGAATTAGTCCAGCTTCAACTCCTGTTGCGCTAATTGTAATAGTGCGAGTAATTGGGTCACCTGCAGTTGCATCATGAGAGTTAGTTGACCAATTATCAGTGTATGTAACATTTTTAGCTGGCAACCACTTCGTTGGATCAATATTTTCTGGTATGTTTTTTATGTTTAGCGTAATTGGCTTAGATTGTATTCTAAACGGTTGTCCAGAGTTTATTGTGATAATTCCATAAGGATTACTATCAATCCGCCCACTACTTGTAATCTCAGGGATTGTTATTTGTCCAACTTTATCTGGAATTAATGTGAAATGCTGTTCAGCCACCATGTACGGATGACCATTTTCAGTGGTTTGATATTGTTTAGTCTTATTGTTTTGGCTATTTTCAATGTGTGCGCCATCAATCATAATTGGTTGAATCGTTACATTGGAAATATTTACAGCATAGTATAGCTTTACAGTTAAATCAATCGGTACTCCAACAAACCCACTAGACTGATTTACGTTTGTTTTAAATAATAGTGCTTGATTAGGTAGTTTACTATTTGCTGCTGGCTGAGTATTTGAGTTACCTGATACTTCAATAGTCAATGGAGTTGATTTATCATTGCCAACAGTAATTGCTGGTATAGTTAATTTACCAGTTTTTTTAGGTTGTAAACTAATAATTAATTGGTTACTTGAACTCACTGCTCCATTGATAATACTAGTTTGACGACTAGTAGAAGTACCAACTATTTGAAAGTCTTGCTGTAATGGTGCTAGATTTGGCTGTCCATTTGAGTTTGATAGTTCCAAAGTTAGATTTACAATATCATTTATACCAACTTGAGTGCGATTTACACTAGTATTTATCGTAGCAAATACATTGCTACACAATAAAATAATTATTAATCCTAAAAACTTTCTCATTGTCCATAACCTTGTTGATTTTGATAGTCACGTAAAAATTTATTGCGTAACAAGCCACCTGGATCATCTGGTATTTGCGATAAAATAGCTTTCATTTGCTGTTCTTGTTTTTGTTCTGGCGTCATTTGAGCGCTAGCTGCAGCTTGTTTATCTTTTTTATCGTCATTTTTCTGTTGATCAACTTGATTAGCTTGTTGATTCTGTTCAGGCTTAGCATCTTTCTTATCTTTATCAGCAGAATTTTGACTTTGCTGTTTATCATTCTGTTGTTTATCTTGCTGATTTTGTTGGTTGTTGTTTTGTTTGTTATCCTGCTTATCATTTTTATCTGAATTTTGTTCAGATTGATTTTGATCTGATTGTTTATCTTTTGAATTATCAGATTTATCTTGATTTTGCGATTGATCAGATTGTTGCTTGTCGTCCTTCTGATCTTTATCTTTTTGTTTATTATCTTGATCTTGTTTGTTTTGATCGTCTTTATTTTTTTCTTGGTCTTTTTTGTCTTGTTCCATTAATTTTTTCAATAACTCAATATTATCCTTAGTATCTTGATTATTTTTATCAATTTCTAATGATTTATTATAAGCATCAATGGCTTCTTGATATTTATGTTGTTGAGCTAGGGCATTACCTTGATTATAATATCCACGAGCTGACTTGTCTTTACTATATTCAGCATAGGCTTGATCATATTGTCCAGCCTTGTAATATGCAGTTGCTTTCCAATTACTATCATCAAATTTTTGTGCAGCTTCGGCATATTTACCTTGCTTCATCAATTGTGTACCTTGTTGATTATTATTTAGCCATAGGCTGCTAAAATCAAATGCAAAGGCAAATTGAGGGATTAAAAGTAGATATAAATATTTACGTTTTAGCATAGCTTATTTAACCATCCTTTTCGTGATACAAATATTGCCAAAACTAGAGCAATCCAAATTAACCAATGTCCTTCATCACGCCACATTGTTGCGTTATTTAATTTATTATTCATTTTCTGTGAGCTATCATGTGAAGTATTTGCAATCAATTGTTCTACATCAGAATTATCTTTAGTAAATGCAATTAATTTACCATCGCCTTTTTGTGCTAGTTTTTCATATGACTTATCTGTACTATCATTAGCCATTGCAAGTACTGTAGTGGTATAACCATTTTTAGCAAGCTCTGTTGCAGTAGCTTCATCTGTACTAGTAGGTGCACCATCACTAATTAAAATTATCTCACCTTGTGAATATCCAGCATTTTTGATTAGTTCAGCTGATTTTTGTAATGCTTTACTAATATCAACTCCTTGGACTGGCATAATTGATGAGTTAATAACAGGAACTAAATTTGCGATAGTTTTACTATCAGATGTAAGAGGTGACACGACAAATGCTTCGCTTGAGAAAGCAATCATACCTGTTTGACCTTCTTTGTAGTCTTTGAGTAAATCAAGTATTTTGTATTTCGCTCTATCTAGACGAGTAGGGCTGATATCATCATTATTCATTGATTGTGATACATTTAGTGCAATTACGCGTGCAGAGTTCTTTTGATAAACCTCATTTGCATACATTGACCAAGTAGGACCAGCTAAGGCTAAAACCATTAGAGTCCAAATAGTCATGATTAAACTAGCTAAATAAGTATTTTTGCTGTTGCCAGCATCATTGATTAATAAATGACTTAATAAATGTGGATCACAATGTTCACTCCAGATATTTTCTGATTTATGCGTTTTACGAGAATATAGAATCCATAAAATAATTGCTGGAATGATTGCAATTAAACACATTGGGCGCAAGAAATGAAAATTAGCTAGCATCTCTAGTTCTCCAAATATTTAAAGCAACCAATATAAAGCTTAGAATTAATGCGATTGATAAAGGCCATTGATAAAGCTCAGTAATTGGTCGAATAGTTAATTCATCAGACTTATTTGGCTCTAATTGATTGATAATTGAGTAGATTTGTGCAAGCTCATTACCATCTTCAGCACGGAAATATTTACCACCAGTAATATCAGCAATTTTCTTTAAAGTTTCAGTGTCTAAGTCGCTTGATGGATTAATAATGCGACTACCAAATAATCCAGGCACAGCCATTTGAGAAGCACCAATTCCGATTGTGTAAATCTTTAAATGGGCTTCTTTAGCTAATTCAGCAGCTTTGATTGGGTCTAGTACCCCTGAGTTATTTCCACCATCGGTTAATAAAACTAATGCTTTACTTTGGCTTGGATTATTTAGAGTTGCTTTAATAGCTAAACCTATACTATCGCCAATTGCAGTTTGTGGACCAGCAATACCAATAGTTGCATCATCCAGCATTTGTTTTACTGTGTTTCTATCGAAGGTTAATGGAGTTTGTAAATAAGCACGAGAACCAAATAAAATCAAACCAATTCTGTCACCACTACGTTGCATGATAAATTGATCAGCGACTGTTTTAACAATATCAGCACGATTTAATCGTTGCCCATTGATTTCCATATCTTCGCTTTGCATACTGCCTGATAAATCAATTGCTAATAATAAATCTCGTCCTGTTTGTGGAATAGAGATTGGTTTTCCTAGCCATTGAATACCGCTAGCTGCAGTTACCAATAATATCCAAATAAGTATTATTAAATATTTTAAATATGATTTTTTTTGATTGTCTTGATTAAAACTTAACCCACCAAATGCTGCGTATAATCGATTATAAAATGGTACTTTTAGCGCATTTTCATTTTCTTGACTAACGCTTTTACCAGATGAAATAAAATAAATTATAAACGGTATAACTAGTGTAGCAAATACCCAAGGATAAGCAACTTGTATCATATAATACTCCTTACCCAAAGACGTAAATCGTTGAAAAATTTATCTTTATTTTCAAGTGTTTGAATTTGATAAACATTATTCAGATAGCTAAGAGCAGAAGTGCTTAAATCGAATTTAGGTGTCTTACTTTGAAGATATTTAAACCATTCATCGCCCGCAATAAACTGTGGATTATCAGTTGCAAATTTCATTAATGCAATTCGTTTAAGCAGTATAGAGCTTTGTTCAATTATTTCATGATCAGTTAATGCGTTATTTGATTCAATCTCAGTAATTAAAAGATTCATTTTTTCAAAGCGTTTTTGTTTAGCTTTTTTGATAAATGCAACTATAATAAGTCCCAGTATTGCAAGTACAATAATGCCAATAATAATTTCCCAACCTAATGCTAGAGGAAACACTGATGGCGAATCTGGTAAATGTATGTCTTTTAATTCAGCTAATGGATTACTTGCGTCCATAACCAATTGCTCCGTAATTAATTTTATCTACAATGTTATCATTGGTAGCCACAGTAAAAAATTGCATATGATTTTTTTGTGAGTACTCAGCAATACTATTTATTTTCTTATCAAACTCAGCTTGATATTTATCACGATTGCTATTACTTGCATTAATTTTGAGTATTTCACGACCAGTATTAGTAAATGTATAGCTACCATTAGTTGGTAACATTTTTTCTAGTGGGTCGTAAACTAAAATATTAATTATTTTTGCACGTTGATTTATCAAATTAAATAATATTTTAGTGTTTTCGTCAAAGAAATTAAAATCACTAACGAGCACAACCGTACTACCAAACGGAATTTTTTGACTTAATTGCTTTAAACTATCATTGAATGATGCAAAGTGTTTGTTTTGCAAAGTATTGTCACTCAAAGTTTTGAGTAGGTTTAGGAAGTTTTGTTTGCTACGCTTTGGCTTAAATAGTTGAGCATTGCTGTCATTAAAAATTATCCCTCCCACTTGCTCATGTTGATCTAATGCTGTCCAACCAATCGTTGCAGCAATATTTGCGGCTAACACATTTTTAAAACACACTTTAGTTCCAAATGACATGCTTATTGATTGATCAAGCAGTAAATAAACCGAACGC
>RXKI01000093.1:0-7514 GCA_003962895.1 Neisseriaceae bacterium | reverse complement strand
CACTTTGCAAATTTGATACACGAGTCATATTATCAAATAAATGAATTTTCTTTGCTAAATGACGCAAATTTAACAATTCATCAAGTTGAGGGATAATTCCTTTTGACATACACAAACCGCCTTAAGGTATTGCAACCAACTCTAAAATTTCATCGATAATTTTATCACTTGTGATGTTTTCAACTTGTGCTTCAAAAGTCAATAAAATACGATGGCGTAATACTTCGTGAATCATAGCATGAATATCTGCAGGCATTACATAATCACGACCTTCTAGCCAAGCATTTGCTCGTGCTGCACGTTCTAGTGCAATTGTTCCACGAGGGCTACTACCAAAGCTAATCCATTTAGCTAAGTTTTCTGAGTATTTGGCAGGATAACGTGTTGCCATAATTAATTGAATTAAGTACTCTTCAACTGACTTACTCAAATGGATTTTATTTAATTCACTTTGCGCAGTAAAGATGTCTGATTGTGATAAATGTGGTTTAGTTAAATTAGCATTATTTTCTTCACCGCGATTTAAAGCTAAAATTTGTGCTTCTGATGATGCATCAGGGTAATTAATTTTCACAAACAACATGAAGCGGTCTAATTGTGCTTCAGGTAGTTGATAAGTTCCTTCTTGTTCAATTGGATTTTGCGTTGCCATTACCAAAAATAGTTGTGGTAGAGGATAAGTAGTTCTACCAATAGTAATTTGTTTTTCACCCATTGCTTCAAGTAAAGCAGATTGTACTTTTGCTGGTGCACGGTTAATTTCATCTGCTAATAAGAAATTATGAAATAACGGACCTTCTTGGAATCTAAAACAATGTTCTTCTGGTATATAAATATCAGTACCCGTTAAATCAGCTGGTAATAAATCAGGTGTAAATTGAATCCGATGGTATGAACAGTCAATACACGATGACAATGTTTTAATTGCCGTCGTTTTAGCAAGACCAGGAGCTCCTTCAACCAATAAATGTCCACCAGTTAATAATGAAATAACTAGTCGTTTATTTAGTTCGCTTTGACCAACGATTTTATGATTCATGTAGTTAATCAAATCAGTAAATTTAGCTTGAGATGACATGTTTTTGCTACCTTTAAAATACTTAATCTTTAGCATTATATAAGTACCAATGTAAAAATTTCAAGCCTTGTGTAGATTTTTGCACGATGAAGATACTTATAAATTTTATTTATTCTTAGGTATTTATTGGGGTTGCTTTATAATATCCCCTATAAATTGAATGTAATATGAAAGAATTAGTAAATGATTGAAGTCGGTGTAATTATGGGTAGCACTTCTGATTGGGAGGTGATGCAACATGCGGTTAAGGTATTAAAAGATTTTGGGGTTAATTATGAAACTCTGGTGGTTTCAGCACACCGTACACCAAATCTATTATTTGAGTATGCTGAATCAGCTGAAGCTCATGGATTGAAGGTGATCATAGCTGGTGCTGGTGGGGCTGCGCATTTACCTGGAATGGTTGCTGCGAAAACTATTGTGCCAGTACTCGGTGTACCTGTACCATCTAAATATCTAAAAGGGCAAGATTCACTATATTCAATCGTACAAATGCCCAAAGGTATACCTGTAGGTACACTTGCAATCGGTGAAGCTGGTGCTGCAAATGCTGGCTTATTAGCTGTACAAATTTTAGCAAGGTTTAATCCTAAACTAGCTGAAGAGCTTCGTGTATTTAGGGATAAGCAGACACAAATGGTATTAGATATGTCTTTGCCTGAGATTGAGTAGCTATGCAAAAAGCAATTTTTCCGAAAGCAACAATTGGTATTTTAGGTGGTGGACAACTTGGCATGATGCTTGCTCAAGTAGCCAAGCGTTTTAGTTATAAAGTTGTAGTATTTGAGCCAGATGCGAATTGTCCAGCTAAGTATATTGCTGATAAGCATATTATTGCTAGCTATTCAGATACTGATGCAATAATGAATTTTGCCAAGCAATGTGATGTTGTGACAACTGAGTTTGAGAATGTGCCAGCTAATGTCGTGCGACTAATTGCTGAATCAACGCCTGTTTATCCGAGTGACAGCGCCTTAGAAGTTGCTCAAAATAGAATAAAAGAAAAAACATTTTTTAATCAAATTGGTTTACATACAGCACCATTTAAAGCAATTAATTCGACTAATGATATAGATAGCGTTAGCCATGATATGTTTCCCGCAATTTTGAAAACATCAACGCTTGGTTATGATGGTAAAGGTCAAGTTAAAGTTGCTAATCAGTTTGAGTTGATCAATGCATATACTAAGCTTGGTAGTGTTGAGTGCATATTAGAGAAAATGGTTGATTTAAAGCAAGAGGTTTCAATTGTTATTGCGCGAAATCAAACAGGTAATGCTGTTTATCCCGTAATTGAAAATCATCATCGTAATGGCATTTTGGATATTAGTTATTTTCCAGCGAATATTGATGAAAATATTAAATCTCTTGCACATGAAGCTGCGATTAAAATTGCCGATGGTTTAAATTACGTTGGTTTGTTAACCATAGAATTTTTTATTACTCAAGATAATCAGCTATTAATTAATGAAATTGCTCCACGCCCGCATAATTCAGGGCATGTCACTATTGAAGCATCTGTAACATCTCAATTTGAGCAACAACTTCGAGCAGTGTGTGGATTAAAACTTGGTAATACTGATGTTATCAAATCAGGTGCTATGCTAAATTTACTTGGTGATGTTTGGCTAGATAACACAAATGCAGACGAAGTATTACTAAATCATAACCCGCAAGCAAAGTATCATAGCTACAATAAATTGGAAGCTAAACGAGCTCGGAAAATGGGGCATGTAACAATTTTAAATGATAATCGTAATCGTCTTGAAGAGTCGATATCTGATTTAAAGCAAGCATTGAAAATTCCAAATTAGTTTTATAAAATGCCTAAATTAGTTGTTTCACCTATGGCTGGTGTCACGGATGCACCATTTCGTGACATTGCATTGAGCCAAGGTGCCGATTATGCTATTTCAGAGATGATTACATCTCAAACTCAGCTATGGAATAGTGCAAAAACTCAGCAACGCCTTAAAAATATTGATAAGCAATCAAATAAAATTATTCAAATCGCTGGTGCTTCAGTAGATGTGATTATTGAAGCAGTTGAGTTGTGTAATACACTTAACTTGGATGCTATTGAAATTAACATGGGTTGTCCTGCTAAAAAAGTGTGTAATGTCTTGGCAGGTTCTGCATTATTGAAAGATCCACAGTTGGTTAAAAACATTCTCCTTGCTGCTGTATCGCATTCGAAAATTCCAATATACCTAAAAACTCGTTTGGGTTGGAATGAAGAAGATAAAAATATTCTCTATATAGCTAATATGGCTCAAGACGTTGGAGTGCAGTCATTAGCAATTCATGGTCGTACTCGTGAGCAAATGTATAATGGCTTAGCAAGTTATGATTTAATCAAACAGGTTAAGCAACAACTTAGCATACCTGTATTTGCTAATGGTGATATTGATAGTCCTGATAAAGCCTTCGATGTTTTAGATTTTACTGGCGCTGATGGATTATATGTTGGTAGAGGTGCATTAGGTCGTCCATGGATATTTAAGCAAATTAAATGTAAGTTAAATAGTAAGCTAGTAACTGAGCCAGATATTTATACTAAAATACAAATAATTACTGAACACATAAAACAAATTCACGAACATTATGAAGATTTTATGGGTGTAAGAATCGCACGTAAACACATGAAATGGTATTTAGAGAAAAACCCTGATTTATGTGTATCTGCAAAAGAAACAGCTGCTAAGTTTGTGCAGCTTGAAACATCTGATTCACAAATAAATTTTATTGGTGAATTATTAGCTTAGCTTATTCTTCGAGTAAGCTTTTAATCCCAATTTCTAAACTTAGTGGCTTTACTAGCGGAGCATAACGCACTATAGTTTTTGCATTTCGATTAATTAAAAACTTGGTAAAGTTCCATTTGATATTTTTGCTACCAAAAATTCCAGTTGCACGATTTTTTAAAAACTCAAATACTGGATGAGTGTTGCTACCATTTACATCAATTTTTGCCATCATTTGAAACGTTACATCATAATTTAATGAACAAAACTGAGCAATATCAGTTTCATTTGCAAGCTCTTGATTATTAAATTGACCACAAGGAAACCCTAGAATAACAAGTCCTTCGCTATGTAGTTCTTTGTGTAATTTCTCAAGCTCATGATACTGAGGAGTAAATCCGCATTTGCTTGCTGTATTTACAATTAAGACTACCTTGTCTTTTAGTTGACTAAAATTATACTCTTTGCCATCAATTGTTTTTGCAGATAGATTATAAAAAGTTTCATTTGTAAGATTTGTCATGATATGTATTTCATTCTATTGTTTATTGTCATTGCATAAAATATAGTGTTTTATTAAATGATTTGCTATACTTATTTCACTTGGCAAGTTAATTTGATCAAGTTCATTTAACTTAAACCATCTTGCATCACTTAATTCATTATAATCTACTTTTATTTCGCCTGAATCGTATTCTGCTATAAATCCCATCATTAAAGAGTGAGGAAATGGCCATTGTTGTGATGAGATATATCTAATGTTTTTAATTTTTAATCCAACTTCTTCGTGGACTTCTCTTTCTAGTGCACGTTCTAAGCTTTCACCAGGATTTACGAATCCAGCAATGCAACTATAAACATTGTTAGTATTGTTATTGTTTTTTGCTAATAATATTTTATCTTCATTGTAGATTAATCCAATAACACATGGTGCTATTGATGGGTAAGTTGTATTATTACAGCTGGTACATTTTAAAGATAACTCTTTATTTGAGAAATGATTTGTATTGCCACATAATCCACAGAATTTATGAGTGCGTAACCAATAAACAATGTGATTGGCTAGTAATGATGCCTGAAAATATTCTAAACTAAACATTTGATACGATGCTTTTATGTTTTGTATAGCTAAGTTATTGTTACTTTGTAAATTGTCATCGAAGCAACAGTAACATGCCACATCATTAATATAACCAAATAGAAATAATGTAGTGCTATTGATTATACTTTTATCAATTTTGCTATATGTTGGCACTTGATTATTTAGAAGAAGTATATTGTTTTTATTATCAACTATGAACACAAATGATTCTGCTAGTGGAGCAATTTGCTTACCACTACCTATGGTAAATTGACTGGGTTGATTAAAAATAGTATACACGTTTATTTACTTTAATTGCTCAATCACAGCAGGGTTTTCTAGTGTTGAAATATCTTGTGTAATTGCTTCACCTTTAGCTAGTGAGCGAAGTATTCTACGCATGATTTTACCTGAGCGCGTTTTTGGTAATCCTTCACCAATACGTATCTCATCTGGTTTTGCCAAGTTACCAATTTGTGACCCAACCCAATTACGTAGTTCAGCAATTAATTGTGCTTTTTCATCTGCATCTTTTGGAGTTTGTTTACAAATCACAAATGCAACTATTGATTCACCCTTAACTTCATGTGGACGTCCTACGACTGCTGCCTCAGCTATTGATGGATGTGCCACTAGTGCAGACTCTATTTCTGCGGTACCAAGGCGGTGTCCTGATACGTTTAAAACATCATCAATACGCCCTAAAATATGTATATAACCATGCTCATCATAACGAGCTGAATCACCAGCAACGTAATAATTACCATGAGAAATATCGCTAGGGTAATATGCTGATTTATAACGCTCTGGATTTTTCCAAACAGTGCGTAAAAGTGATGGGAATGGTTTTGTAATTACAAGATATCCACCTTCTGAGTTTTTAGGTATTTGTTGTCCATTCTCATCTATGATTGATACCATTACACCAGGCATTGGACGAGTACAAGAACCAGGTACTAATGAAGTAATCCCAGGTAAAGGAGCAACTGCGTGTGAACCTGTTTCAGTTTGCCACCATGTATCAACAATAGGGCAATTTGAGTAGCCAATTTCTTTATAGTACCATTTCCAAGCCTCTGGATTAATAGGCTCTCCAACACTTCCTAATAAGCGTAATGAGCTTAAGTCATAATTTTTAGGTAAATCACCACCAGCCTTAATTAATGCACGAATTGCTGTTGGTGCAGTGTAGAAAATTGTTACTTTGTGTTCTTGTATCATGCGCCAGAATCTGTCTGGGTGCGGGTAAGTTGGAACACCTTCAAAGACTATTTGGGTTATCCCAGATGCAAGAGGACCATAACATAAATATGTATGGCCAGTAATCCAGCCAACATCTGCTGTTGACCAGTAAACATCATTATGTTTGATATCAAAAGTCCAATTCATAGTTGTAATTGCACCAAGCAAGTACCCTGCAGTAGAATGCTGCACGCCTTTTGGAGTTCCAGTTGAGCCAGATGTGTATAGAATGAATAATGGATGTTCTGCTTCAACCCATTCTGGTTCACAATAATCAGCTTGATTTTTAATTACATCATGCCACCAAACATCTCTATTTTCATACCATTTATGTACTTCTCCAGTGCGCTTATGGACAATTACATGTTCGACACTAGGCACTTCATCTAGGTTTAAAGCATCATTTACATCATTTTTTAATGGGAATATACGTCCACCACGTTTTTGCGCATCAGCTGTAATTACAATTTTAGCTTCAGCATCTTTAATTCTTTCGTGAATAGCTTTAGCTGAGAATCCACCAAAAATTACAGAATGAATTGCACCAATTCGAGCACAAGCTTGCATTGCAATAATTGCTTCGATGCTGTTTGGTAAATAAATTACAACTCTATCGCCTTTGGTTACTCCTAATGATTTTAGTCCATTAGCAAAGCGACAAACTTTATGGAATAATTCTTTGTAGGTAACAGTTTCGACATGTCCAGCATCTGATTCAAAAATTATTGCTGTTTTGTTTGGTGTAGTTAATACGTGTCTATCAAGACAGTTATAAGACGCGTTTAATGTACCATCTTCAAACCAAGTGAAGAATGGTGGATTTGGTTGTTCTAGTGTTTTTGTGAATGGTTTATGCCAAGAAATATACTTGCGTGCTAAATCAGCCCAGTATTCTTCGTAATGCTCTGAGGCATAATTAACCATATTCTGATATTGCTTTTCACTACGGATATTTGCTTTTGCAGTAAATTCTGGTTTTGGATAGTATAAATTGTTTTCAGACATCGCAAACTTTCTATATCGAGATTACTATTGTTTGGAATTATAGCAAAAAGTGTATAAAAATGTTGTTGCGACGCATGAATAGTTAGTTAACTACTAACGCTAATAACTCCCTCATTAATTAGCATTGAGCCACAGTTGATAGAGCCAAAATTGAAATCATCAGAGATGTATTGGATATTATTAAATATCTCTCGCATATTCCCTGCAATTGTTAGATTATCAACAAATCCATCAATAATACCATTTTTAATTATCAAACCATTAGCGCCAACAGAATAGTCACCCGTAACCATGTTTAGACCGTGTCCAATAGTTTCAATAATGATAATACCATCAGTTAGTTGACTGGTAAGTTTTGCTATAT
>RXKI01000113.1 GCA_003962895.1 Neisseriaceae bacterium | reverse complement strand
TCAATTACTGTTTCAGGCGTTAAGCCATTCTCAAGTGCCGCTGAATAAATAAATGGTTTGAAGCTTGAACCAGGTTGGCGTTGAGCCTGCATCACGTGATTATAGTTATTTAATGTAAAATCGAATCCACCCATTAAGGCTTTAATTGCACCATTAGTCGGATTAAGTGCAACTAATGCACCCTGCACCTCAGGTATTTGAACCAGTTTCCAACCATCATTTTTCTTCATTACTCGGATAACCGAACCTACTTTAATGGGATTCTTTGCTTTACCATCAAAGTAACTAGAGTTAATTCCTGAGTCTTTACTTAAAATAGTTACATGGTTATCATTACGTAAAACAGCTTCTAAATGATTTTTATCGACTTCTATCACAATGGCAGCCAGTAAATCACCGTAGTCAGTTAAGCTATCAAATTGGTCTAATGCCGCGTCTTCAATAGTTGGGTTTTCAGCATCAGTTGTTAATGTAACTGACTTCTCTGGGCCATTATAACCGCGCGATAAATCATAATTCAATAATCCATTACGAAGTGCATCATATGCATGTTGCTGCATTTGGCTATTAATAGTTGTATAAACTTTAAAACCACTAGTGTAAATTTTGTCGCCATATTCAGAATATAAATACATCCGCGCCATTTCAGCGATATAACCACCGGCATCACTGAAATCTTTTTTTGTACCTTTAATTGGTGTAATTGGCTCTTCTACCGCTTTATCATATTGAGCTTGATCAATATATCCAAGTTTTAACATCCTACCAAGCACATAAACCTCACGAATATGTGAACGCTTTGGATTAACAACTGGATTATATGCCGATGGCGCCTTAGGAAGACCTGCCAATACTGCGTACTGCGCAATTGATAATTTATCAATTGGTTTACCAAAGTAGGTCTGCGCAGCTTCAGCAAATCCATATGCACGCTGACCTAGATAAATTTGATTCATATACAGCGATAAAATTTCATCTTTAGATAATGATTTTTCAATTTTATACGACAACAAAACCTCATTAAATTTACGAGTAAAAGTTTTATCTTTAGTCAAAAAGAAATTACGCGCTACCTGCATCGTAATCGTACTACCGCCAGACTTAATATGACCACTTGCCAAATTACCAATTACAGCACGACCAATACCAGAAATGTCAACACCATGATGCTCATAAAAATGCTCATCTTCAGCTGATAAAATCGCATGTATCAACATCGGAGGAGTGTCTGAAGTATCTAGAAATATACGACGCTCTTCGCCAAATTGACCAAGCATAACACCATCAGCAGAAAATACTTGTAGTGGAAGCTTTGGCTGATAATTTTTCAGCTCATCCATACTTGGCAACTGCGGATATATAGTTGCAATCAAAAATCCTACAACAGCAACACCACTAATTATCAATCCAAATATTAAGCCAAACAAAAGCCCCCAAATTGAACGCTTTTTCTTTTTTGGTTTTTCTGGTGGAGTTGGTGGCTGACCATTATCCATTACATTGTCGTTATATAAATCTTTCATAGTTTCTTCTTTTTACTGTAATTTATAAAATACTATAGGCATTTTCATTTTAGGAAGCCGTATTCAAAGACTAATGGGCGGAGTTTATCGCTAAGTTTTTTGTATGCTAATTCAAATTCGGCAAAGCTAACTGGTGGATAATCGCTTGACTCATTGCGTTTTTTGAGTGCATTACGGATTTGATACCAGCCAACATCTGCACGATTGAGTTTATACTCTTCACGGACATCATAGCTATCGGTATGCTCAAAATAAGCTTTCCATAATTCACGTCCAACATCTAGCACCGCCACGGCTTCGGCAGTAAACTCTTTATCGGCAATGTATTGCACCATAAAATCAGACTCAAAGCGACTAGGTGCGTTAACTTCGGCTTCGGTAAATGGGATAAAATGATTGACAATCGACCAAGTTTTACCATCCCATTCTAAACCATCAGCACTAGCGGTTAAATTACTACCACTAAAAAGCATCCAAACTAAACAATCATCAATAAACTCTTGTGGTAACTCGACTGTCGGTTGCAAAAATTGATCTCGATCATTTATCCATGTTGGCTTAATTATTTTTCTAATTAAAAACATCACAAATATCGGCATCAGGTTTTCTCGAGTAATGTACACACCATGCCCATCACCATATACTGATGACAAAATACAAGTTGCATCAGAATTTTGAGGATCATTTCCTTTAAAAATCAAATACCCTAGAGCATCATCAGACCAAACTCTGACGGGCGCTTTGCCTGTACTTGGTGAAACTGCATTTTTCAATGGTAAAACATCTTGTTTATTTGCTCTTGGACGATTTATCCAAACATTAAGAAATTTATCATTAGAAATATTATAGAAACTCTTCTCACCAATTGGATTAATATTTTTATCAATTACATCAGCCGTAATTTCATTTATCTGATAACTTTTATCTTGTGCAGTTTGCCAAACTAAAAATCCTATAGGGAAATTACCTTTCAGACCTTCAAAAGCTTTACTATGAACAATAAACCCACCTAAATACTTTGCTGACCAATTTTGTCTAAATTTTTCAAAATTTGGTGCATTAACATATTTAAGTTTACTAAACATAGCTAAAGTTGCATTAGGCATTTCTTGAGCAATACGAGCCACAAATTGGGTAAATAATTCATTGCTTGCCTTGCCGTATTTATCCATAAATTGTGAAATTTTAGTTTTTGCCACACCTGCCTTATTTTCTGCTTTATCATTGCCTACCGCAGTATTATTTGCATTAGTTGCTTCAGCATATGGCGGATTAATCAGCACCAAGATTTTTTTATTCTCAGCAATAGCTTTGCGTAGTCCTGCTGGTATTTTGTTGGATAGTGTGTAGTCGATTTTACCATCTTCGGTGATGTCATCATTGAGATAGTCGTATTGAAAACGTTCGGCTGCCACACAGGTTTTAGTTGCTTTCATCACATCAATATCTGCTTGGTCAAGCGTACTCATGTAAATATTGCGTGGATTACTGTGTTTAGTCTCCAAGTTCCCAACACCACAGCACATATCCCAGACGATATATTCACGTTGCCAGTTTTTGCCTAGCACTTCATTGAGTTTATCATAGGCTTTATCCACCACATTTAGCGGTGTGTAATATGCACCTTTGAAACTCCGCTCATCAAGTGGAATAAGGCTATCACGACGCTCAAGCAAATAATTGCGATATTCTTCTTTCGGTGGCTTGTGATAAATCGCCCAAAAGCGTCGATAACCCTCTTTATTGCCAAGTTCATAAATTTTGCCATTGAGACTAAATACAGGCGCATTATTTTTGTGTAAAAGTTCAGCGGGTAAATTAGCATGGGTTGAAACCGTACCATCGTGCATAATATCAGCAAAGAATAACAGAGCATAATCTTCAGGTTTGACACCGATTACTTCTTTACCGATCATATCGACCCATTTATCAAAGACTTGCTTTAAATTATCAGGCGTAATTTGTGTACGGATAATATCGCCTGATTTGATAGCAGATTTGACAGTTGCGATAAACTCTTCTTCGTGAGTCTGCATTCTAAACGAAACAAAATGCGTACCGATAAATGACGAAACTTCGGTCAAAGCTTCTTGTGTAAATTGGCTGGCTGATTTGCCCCATTTAATCGTTTTTTTCTTGAGAAATGGCAAAACATCAGCAGTTTTCATAATCGCCGCTTTTTCAGTATCAATCACCGCTAAAAATGGCGGTAATTTCTCGCCTTTATCCAAATCAACTTGTACATAGTGCAATAACTGAGTAAACATCGCATAAGTAGAATGTTTCCCTGTATCTTTGGCTTCAAACCAAATTTCATCAGTACGAATATCAATCAAGCCCTTGGTATAAGATTTTAATCCAAGAGCTTTGATATAAATATCTTTTACATCTTCTTCAGATTTGACTTGTTGGAGTTTTTGGTATAACGACATTTATAACTACTTTCGTTTTATTCCCACTCAATCGTTGCAGGTGGCTTACCCGAAATATCATAAGTAACGCGGTTAATCCCCTTTACTTCATTGATAATACGATTGGCAACTTTAGTAATAAATTCAAATGGTAAGTTTGCCACATTCGCCGTCATGAAATCACTTGTCTCAACAGCACGAAGTGCTACCGCATAATCATATGTGCGTCCATCACCCATTACACCAACAGTTTTTACTGGCAGAAACACCACAAATGCTTGCGAAGTCTTATGGTATAAATCATGAGCATAAAGCTCTTCAATAAAGATATTATCCGCACGCTGTAATAGCTCAACATATTCAGGCTTAATCTCGCCCAAAATACGCACACCAAGACCAGGACCAGGGAATGGATGACGATAAATTAATTTAGGCGCAATACCAAGAGACACCCCAAGAGCACGCACTTCATCTTTAAATAATTCACGCAATGGCTCCAATAGTTGCAAATGCATATCTTCAGGTAATCCACCTACATTATGATGCGATTTAATATTATGTGCTTTTTTAGTTTTGCTACCAGCAGATTCAATTACATCAGGATAAATTGTCCCCTGTGCCAACCATTTGGCATTAGTAAATTTAGCTGATTCACGTTGGAAAATATCGATAAATAGTTTACCAATAATTTTACGCTTTTGTTCAGGATCACTAACGCCAGTTAATGCAGTATAAAACTCTTCTCGAGCATCAATCTTAGTAATATCAAGATGTAAATTCTCGTGATAATTTTTCATCACTTGCTCACCCTCTTGATAGCGAAGTAAACCAGTATCGACAAAAATACATTTTAACTGACTACCAATTGCTTTATGAATCAGCACCCCAGCCACACTACTATCTACACCACCTGAAAGTGCCAAAATCACTGTATCATTACCAACTTGCTGTTTAATTTTGTCAATCACTTCATCAGCATAGTTTGGCATCGTCCAAGATTGCTCACATTTACATACATCTAAAACAAAGCGGCTTAGCATTGCTGTACCCTGTTTAGTATGTGTAACTTCTGGGTGGAATTGCACCGCAAATATTTTTTTCTCAGTGTTTTCAATCGCAGCTATTGGGCATACATCATTTGAGGCTATAACTTTAAAACCAGTAGGTAATTTAGTTACCTTATCGCCGTGGCTCATCCAAACTTTAAGGAAATCACCTTGCTCTGTTTTACCATCTGATAATTGATTAAAAATCACGCTATCTTGATAATACACTTCTGAGTAACCAAATTCACGTTTACCAGCACTTTCAACTTTACCACCTAATTGACTAGCAATAGTCTGCATACCATAACAAATACCAAATACAGGAACACCTAATGCAAACACAGCTTCAGGTGCTGTTGGTGTATCATCTTCATAAACTGAGTTTGGTCCACCAGATAAAATTATTCCTTTTGGAGCGAATTCTTTGATGAAATCATTTGACACATCATAAGGATGTATTTCACAATACACATTAAACTCACGTACTCGACGCGCAATTAACTGTGTAACTTGTGAACCAAAATCTAAGATTAAAATTTTATCTTGATGAATACTCATTAGTTTATTTCCTGATTAACTATTGATTTTAATTTAGCTATACTCACTGCTAAATCATTATTAAAATTTATAAAATACTTTGACTGCCATAATTGAGCTTTAAGTGCAATTTTGCTCTCTAAGCTAACCCAATCTGGATGAACCCTAAAACCTAATTTCCCACCAACGCTATTACTTGAAATTAATCCATGTTTTCGCATAATATCTGATGGAAAAACAAAAACACCAGAATTCTCAAATTCTTCTATATAAATGATGTTTAAATTGAAATCATTACTGTCATACGGCAAATTTTTATTTAAACTACTTTTCTTCCATAGCGCAACAAACCCACCAAACTTCTTGGGCGTTATTTTTGCTACTCTAAATTCACACAGTAAATTATTAAACACAAAATCATGTGCAAAATAATCAATATTCGTATTTGACTGTAAAACTGTTTCACTATCTATATTTGCAATACTATTTAGAAAGTCTATAGTTTCAGCTAAAGGTTTTATCATACAAACTTTAGTTACAATAGACTAAAGTACCTTCGTCTTCACCCATTACCACACGCTTCAAACTACCAGCTTTAAATATACTGCAGACATTGATATTCAAATTATTCTCACGGCAAAGTGCAAAAGCAGCTACATCCATTACACCTAATTTTTTATCTAATGCTTCATCAAATGATAATTTATCATATTTAGTTGCTGTTTTATCTTTTTTAGGATCAGCTGTGTACACACCATCAACTTTGGTTGCTTTAATCAATAAATCCGCACTCATCTCTAAGCCACGTAAAGCCGCACCACTATCGGTTGTAAAATAAGGATGACCTGTACCGCCAACAAAAACCACAACCTCACCATCATTCACGCGTTTAATCATACTATCACGGTTATACCCTTTGATAAAACTACCAATTGGCATAGCTGAAAATAGTTTAGTTTTGATACCATTAGAATTAAATACATCTCTAAGCAATATTCCATTCATGACAGTTGCAAGCATTCCCATTGCATCAGCATTCTCACGTTGGATTCCAAGTTTCTCACTCCCTGCAACACCACGGAAAAAATTACCCCCACCAATTACGATACCAACTTTTACACCAAGAGCCAATACTTCTTTTAATTCATTAAGAATATACTCAACTGTCGCATTATCTATGGAGTTACTTGTTTCGCCCATCAATGATTCACCTGATAGCTTCAATAAAATTTTTTTATACTTAGACACTGTAACTTTCTCCAAAATTTTGCCAAACTGTCGCAAATTATATCATAAGGCATACTAAATTTAACATTCTTCTCTGATTTGATGCGCTGCAAGTATATTTATTTTAGCTAGTAAGCCTAGAATGTCTTGTTATCAAATTTTATTGAAATGTGTACTCATGAGAAACTTTATTTTATCTGCATTTATGTTAGCTGGAGCTGCTATTGGTGGTGGAGTCTTGGCTTTACCAATTTTAGCCGCTGGTCCTGGTGTAATGAATACCTTATTTTTCATTACATTTACTTATGTGCTTGCTTATTGGATTGCCGTAATCAGCATTGATGTCTATGCTCGCTATGAATCACACGAAGTTAATGCAGCAACTCTAGCGACTGATTTTTTTGGTAAAAAAGGTTATGTGATCGCAACGGTCATCAATGTTTTATCAATTGGATCTCTAGCTGCGGCATATGTTAATGCTGGTGGTGATTTACTAGTAAAGACAGTATTACCGCACTTTAATATTCAAATGCGTCCAGAGGTTGGGATGATTTTATTCTTCGCAGCATTTTTCCCTGCATTCGTGGTTGGACTTGGTTTAATAAGTCGATTGAATGGTTTAATCTTTACAATTAAGTTTGCTTGTTTAGCTGGTGGGATTTTATTTGGTTTACATCTAATTAATCCAGCAATTTTTGAATTTAACTTTCAAGATCTAAAATATCTTGGAGCTGGTGCATCTACAATGTTCTGTATTTGGATGATGCATATGGTATTACCACTTGCATTACGTCTTAATGACTGGTGTCCAAAAAAAACTAAACTTGCAGTAATTGCTGGTCTTGGAATACCTGCGGTTGCCTATGTTGGATGGATGTTTTTAATATTCTCATTGGTTCCACGTGCTGAATTCTTGCAATTAGAAACTATTGGGGACGTAATGCATTACGCATTGTACCAACCACAAGTACCAAAAGTAATTGCAACTCTAGTTGGAATATTTGCAAGTATTACGGTATTAACTGCATTTTTATCAATTGGATTTTCATTAGTTGCATTTGTGATTGATGCATTAAAATGGAAAAACACTCCAAGATCTCGACTAATTGCAACTATAATATCATTCACTATTCCAGTAATTATTGCTATGTCATTTCCCAAAGCTTTTGCAATAATCTATCAACAATCAAATATGTTTCAAATTGCGGCTTGCTTAATTCCAATTGCAGCAGCAATTAAGTACAACAAAGAACATAAAATCAATAATTTACAAACATGGTTTGTTATGATTGTAGGTAGCGGGATTATTGTAAGTCAAATATTAGACAATTTGAAATTATTGCCAATATATAATTAAACAATCACCTACTACTCCATAAAAATAAAAACCACTTGAATAACTCAAGTGGTTTTTATTTACTAGCATTAGCTAGTCTTCATTAGTTTATTATAAATTGCTAAGTAATAAGCAATAAAATACGGGATAAGAAATACAATTAAAACAACTATAATTAGTTCAATAGACGACGAAACTAAAACTGTATCAGATACCACATTTGTTTGCATATTTGATGAGTATGAAATACCTAATATTTGAAAACCAAATAAACTTATAAAACATAATAATACGGGGATGATAGATAGCTTAATGGATTTAAACAGCATTTTTAAGCCATCTTTTAATGCTTTTATTGCAACTTCATCTGAAGTTAAAACAATCTTGAACGAACTAAACATGAACACAGGGGTATAAAATAAGTACATAACAATCTGCCAAACAAATGCCAATATAAACCAAACTAATAATACCGCATCACTTGATTGACTTGTATAACTAGAAACCAAAGCCAAAACTATAACTGAGCAAATCACAGTTGGAATTAATAAAACTATAAACCATAAATTAAGTTTTAAATACCTAAAATTAAATCTAAATAAATTACGAAGTAATGATGAAAATGTAGGCTTTACATCACTTTTAAAATCAACAATATATTTAGTAATACTAGAAAATGTATTAATAAGCAGTATATAAATGAAGCAAAATTCAAATAAGAATAATAAAAATGCATAAATAGGAAATTCATTGCCTTTAGCTGTAAGCGATGCAATTAAAACAAATGACCCAACACTTAAAAATCCGCAGATAAAAAGCATAAACATCAACAAAACATTAAATCCAAATATTCTCCAAACTACTGGTTTTGCATAACTGTGTGCTTCTAGCAATAATTCTTTTAAGTTCATGACACCCCTTAAATAAAATAGACCCTTAACAAGTAAGAGTCTATTTTAATTTATTTTTCTAATAAATGTGCTTTTTCTTTTACTATAGCCCACTCATCTGCATCACTTGGTGATGGCTTTTTAGCTGTAATAGGCTTCCAAGCTGGATTTTGTGCCAATTCTGCATTTAAGGCAATAAATACTTGTTGATCTTCTGGAACTTCATCCTCGGCATAAATTGCCTCAACAGGACATTCAGCCACACATAAAGTGCAATCAATACACTCTTCCGGATCAATAATCAGAAAGTTTGGACCTTCACGAAAACAATCCACAGGACACACATCTACACAATCGGTATATTTACATTTTATACATGATTCAGTAATAACATAAGTCATTTTGACACCTTAATTACACAGTACCTATAGCCAAATTAGACATAAATTGTTTACGTAATTTGCTTAAATCAGATACGTTACTAATTGTTTCATTAAATAAATTTGATAAATTATTGAAAATAGTACGGATAACTAATTTTTCTTTATCAATATTAAAATCAATTTGGAAATTTAACCAATGTTCAAGCCATTCAGGATTTGGTAATCTACTTTGCACTGTATCCATTGGATATTGCTCTTTATTTACATGTAAATTAGTTGGGTGCATAGGTTTACCAGCACGAGCGCTTGAAGCCATTAGTATACCAATTTTTGCAAAAGCCAATTTTGCTTTATCACCAAAATTTGCAATGGCTTTTTTCATATACTTCAGATATGCACCACCATGGCGAGCCTCATCTTTTGACAAAATGTGATAAATTTGTTTAATAACTGGTTCTGTATGCCATCCTGCTGCTTGCTTGTACCATTGCGTTAAGCGCATTTCACCACAAAAATGAAGCATTAGTGTTTCTAATGCAGGAGCTTCATCAAACTCAAATCTAACCGCTGCTAACTCTGCTTCTGTTGGTACAAATTCAGGTTTGAAGCGGCGTAAATATTCAATCATTACTAATGAATGTTTTTGCTCTTCATAAAACCATACCGACATAAACGCAGAGAAATCAGTATCATCACGATTATCTCTTAAAAACATTTCAGTTGCTGGAAGTGCAGACCATTCGGTAATCGCATTCATTTTGATTGTTAAAGCTTGTTCATCAGTTAGTAAACTACCATCAAACTTATCCCAATCAATATCAGTTGCCATATTCCAACGAGCATTCTCTAAATCAGCGAACAATTTTGGGTATAGCATATTTGCTTGTGAAAACATATGTAAATTCTCTTATAAAACACTTTAATTTCTTATCAAGTGTATTATAACACTACATAATACAACAACTATATAGCTGACCAAGAAGCTAGACTAGTATAAACACAAAAAAACCTCTCTTAATAGAGAGGTTTTAACATAATTAATAAAATATTATTTACGTTCAACCGCCAAAGCAACACCCATACCACCACCGATACATAGTGTAGCTAAGCCTTTTTTAGCATCACGACGTTTCATTTCATGTAATAAATCAACGAATACACGGCAACCAGAAGCACCTAGTGGATGTCCAATTGCAATTGCACCACCATTAACGTTTACTTTTGAAGTATCCCAACCTAATTCTTTATTTACACCAATAGCTTGAGCAGCAAAAGCTTCATTAGCTTCAACCAAATCTAAATCAGATAAAGACCAACCAGCTTTTTTCAATGCTTTACGAGTAGCGTGAACTGGACCTAAACCCATGATTTCAGGCTCTAAACCAGCATCAGCACCAGCAACGATATACGCTAATGGAGTTAAACCTAACTCTTTAGCTTTTTCTTCGCTCATAAGCATAACAGCTGCAGCACCATCATTTAAACCAGATGCATTACCTGCAGTAACTGAACCTTCTTTTTTAAATGCTGGCTTTAATTTAGCTAAAGCTTCAACAGTAACACCATGCTTCACAAACTCATCTTTTGCAAATACAATTGGGTCACCTTTACGTTGAGGAATTGTTACCGGTACGATTTGGTTATCAAATTTACCAGCTTTTTGAGCAGCTTCAGCTTTATTTTGAGACGCAGCAGCAAAGGTATCTTGTTCTTCTTTTGAAATACCTAATTTTTCAGCGATATTTTCAGCTGTATTACCCATGTGATATTTATTGTAAACATCAGTTAAGGCATCACTTACCATTGAATCAACTAATTGCGTATTACCCATTTTAAAACCATCACGCATACCAGTTACAAAATGAGGTGCTAATGACATATTCTCTTGACCACCAGCAATAACGATTTCAGCATCCCCAGCTTTAATTGCTTGTACGCCTAAATCAACTGCTTTTAAACCAGAACCACAAACTTGGTTAATCGTTAACGCAGGAGTCTCTTTTGGTAAACCACCTTTAAATACAGCTTGACGCGCAGGATTCTGACCAACACTAGCTTGTAATACTTGACCTAAAATAACTTCGCTAACTTGCTCAGGTTTTACTTTAGTTTCTTCTAATAATGCTTTAATTACAGCACCACCTAAATCAGGCGCAGGAACTTTTGCTAATGCACCTAAAAAGCTACCAACAGCAGTACGTCTAGCCGCAACAACAACAACTTTAGTCATAATATACCCCTTTTAAATTTTATAAAACTATATAAAAGAATAAGCTAGATACACGATCCAGCTTATTAAAAATTAAATTGCTTCTGCCTCAAAAATTGTTAAACCCTTAGCTTTTACATATTCGCCAGGAGCAGCACATATTGCCTTGTAATCTTTATTGCCAATTGCAAGAGCTTTAATCTCTTTACCAGATAAATTAGCTAACCATGCACTTGCATCCACCCACCAGCTTCCTGGCATAGATGTAGCACCGTTAAACCAATCAGTCATATTTTTAGCAGCTTTTTCATTTACCCAGTAATTACGTTTACCAGAATTAGCAGGATTTACCACACCAGCTGTATGACCTGAAGCACCTAGTACAAATTTAACTTGTGCATTTTTCAATAAACCAACTGATTTATAAGCAGCATCCCACGGCACAATATGATCTTTTTGAGCAGCAAATAAATAAACTGGATAATCAATTTTAGATAAATCTAATTTAACGCCATCAACAGTGAATTCACCTTTAGCAAATTGATTTTTGTAGTATAAGCTTTCCATATAGAATGCATGCATTGGTAATGGTAAATCAACAATGTCATTATTCCAATAAAGAATATCAAATTTTTGCGGAGTTTTACCCATTAAGTAATTATTTACCCAGTAATTCCAAATCAAATCATTAGCGCGTAATGCAGAGAAAGTTTGAGAGATAATACGACCTGACATTACTCCACCTAAGTATTTTTTAGCTGAACGTAGTTTTTGCATATCACCATTTAAGAATACTTTAATTTCACCAGGATCAGAATAATCAAGCATAGTTGTTAAGTGCATCATGCTATTTACATAATCTAATTTGCGTTCTTTCATTAACACAGCAGCTGATGTAAGAATTGCACCACCCACACAGTAACCCACAGTATTAACTTTAGGTTTTTTAGTAATTGCACGTACAACTTCAATTGATTCAATAACACCTTGATTTACATACTCTTCCCAACGATAATTTTTGATTGAAGCATCAGCTGACTTCCAAGAAACTAAGAAAACACTAAACCCTTGATCAACGAAATACTTAACAAACGAATTGCTTTGCTGTAAATCCAAAATATAATATTTATTAATACATGGTGGCACTATTACTAATGGTACTTCATGTACTTTTTCAGTTGTTGGCTTGTATTGAATAACTTCTACTAAATTATTACGATAAACTACTGAACCTTCTGTTGCAGCCAAATTCTCACCAACAGCATATGCAGACTCATCTGTCATTGTTATATACCCATTTTGGATATCATCAAGCATATTTTTCATACCATCCGCTAATGATTGACCATTAGTTTCAATTACTTTTTTGATAACTTCTGGATTAGTCATTGCAAAATTACTTGGCGAAATCGCATCAATATATTGCTGCATAAAAAACTTCATTTTATTTTTAGCATCTTCGTCTTTATCAGATTTATCTACAGCTTCATGCAAATGCTTAGCAAAATTATCATAGCTATGACGTAAACAAGCATAGAATGGATTATTATCCCACTCAGGATCACCAAATCTTCTATCTGTAACTTTTCTAGGCTCTCCACCTTCTGTAGTAGCTGGTTTACCTAAAATGTTTGACCACATCTGTAACTGCTCTTGATAAAACTTAGTTTGCGACTCTAAATAGTTTTGAGTATTACTAGCAAAATTTCTAAATGTATCTAACATTGGGTTTTCTTCCACTGATTGCTCACCTTTAGAAACTTTCATCAAATTCTCAAACCATTTTTTATTTGATTCAGCAACGTTAGCAAACAAATCATCGAATTTTGGTGGCTTATTAAACATTAAGACTCCTTCTACATACAGGATTATTCATTATTCTCGAATTATAATACATAAACACAAATGCATTAAAAAATTCTGTGCTGTGGTGCACCATTTAATTAGTGTTAGCAATTCAGACTAAGTTTGGTACAAGTCATCAATCTAAACTATAATAATGTAATTAATTTTAAATTAAGAATAATACAAATAAGGATACTAATGACAAAAAAGACTTTAAGCATGATGTTTACCCTCGCCTTATTCTTGCCAACGCTGTGTTTCGCCTCATCTGGACATGGTAGTAGTGATAGTTGGATACTCTTAGTTGTTGCGATCATCATTAGCGGTGCTGCAATTAGTTGGATTGTTAAAATTGTAGGGTTCCCTGCTGTACTTGGTGAATTATCTCTTGGCATGGGCTTAGCTGTATTAGCTCATTATGGTGTTTGGCATTGGCAAGAAGCGCTACACAATGAAATTATTGCATGGCTTGCTGAACTGGGTTGTATATTATTATTATTTGAAATTGGGCTTGAATCAAAATTAAAAGATCTAATTTCGGTAGGTAAACATGGTGCCGTTGCTGCAATCATCGGCGTAATCCTACCATTTGTTCTTGGCATACTTGCTGGTGAATTATTGTTACCAAATAGCGATTTTAAATTAAATTTATTTCTTGGCGCTACCCTCGCCGCAACTTCTACTGGTATATCAGTACGCGTATTTAAAGACTTAAGTATCATTCGTAATCCAGCATGTCAGATAGTTCTAACTGCGTCAATCATTGATGATATTTTAGGTCTAATAATTCTCTCTATAGTATCAGGAATAGTTGTGGCTGGCACTGTGAGCTTCATGACCATTGGTAGCTTATTGCTAAGTGTAATATTTTTCTTCGCAGTGGCAATAATTGTTGCAAGCAAAATCAACCCAATCCTTATTCGTTGGTTATTAAAAATCAATAATGACGAAGCCATGATAATGATAGTTTTAATTGCACTTAGCTTGGCATGGGCTTGGTTTGCTGATGCAGTTGGATTAGCTGCAATTATTGGCTCGTTTGTGGCGGGTCTGATGCTAGATGCTGTATTCTTTGGCATTGATAAAAAGCCGCATTGGTTTCAAAGTTTCGAAGAGTTTGTTTCACCTGAACACTCTGAGAAGTATCATGAGTTATTAAATCAGCGCATTAATGACGAACAAAGCCATTACTTAATCTCGTTAATCAAACCATTTAATTATGTTTTAGTACCATTTTTCTTTGTTTATGCTGGTATGCAAGTTGATATTATCGAGGTAGCTAATTGGTACACTTTAGCTTTAGGTGGTGCATTAAGCATTGCAGCTATTGTAGGCAAAGTGTTTTGTGGTGCATTTCTACCAAAAAACATCAACAAATGGATTGTAGGCGTTGGGATGATTCCACGTGGTGAGATTGGACTAATTTTTGCTTTAACAGGTCGCCAACTTGGTGTATTTAACCAAGAAGCATTTGCTGGTGTTTTAATCATGGTAGTTGTTACATCAGTAGTTACACCTTTATTACTACAATACATTGTGAAAAAAGGATTCTAAAATTACACTAATTAAATTTAGCAAAATGCACGGTCTTGGCAATGATTTTATTGTTATCAATAATACAAAGCTAGAATACAATTTAACGCCACAGCAAATTAGCTTTTTAGCAGACCGTAAATTTGGTATTGGTTGCGATCAATTATTAATAGTTGAGCCAAGCAATGATGGCATTAGTGACTTTTTTTATAAAATCTATAATAGTGATGGTAGTATTGCAGGTCAATGTGGTAATGGAGCGAGATGTTTTACTAAGTATGTAATTGATAACAAATTAGTCAACAAAGATGAAGTATTAATGCAAACTAATAATCGCATTATCAATGGAAAACAAATTGATGCTGATACATTTTCTATTGATATGGGTACACCAATTTTTGAGCCAGCACAAATCCCATTGGCACTCGCAAAAAGCACAGCATACTCATTTAACTATCAAGATGAAGCAATTAATTTCTACGCCTTATCAATGGGAAATCCACACGCTGTTATTATCTTGCAAGAAGCAAACAAACTAAGCGATGATGAATATCTAGCAAATCGCGCAGTTGCTTTACAAACTAGCGGATTGTTCCCTGAGGGCGTTAATGTAAATTTCGTTGTAAT